>JBIKYW010000409.1:0-3686 GCA_044355055.1 Planctomycetota bacterium
GGGGCAGCGCCTGCGGCTGCCTCGAGGTCCGCCGGGGCGGCCACGGAGCGCACGCGGGCACGCTCGTCGATCTTGCCCATGAGCCCCGCGAGGACCTTGCCCGGCGCAGGCTCGAGGTAGTCGAGAATGCCCTGCCCCACGGCGAAGCGCATGCTCGCCTCCCACAGAGTGGGCGCGCAGACCTGCAGAGCGAGGTTGCTGCGAATCGCGTCCGGCGACGTCTCGGTCTGTGCCGTCACGTTCGTCACGAACGGAATGCGCGGCGGGGCGATCGAAACCTTGGCAAGCGCGCGCGCGAGGTCTTCGGCCGCGGGACGCATGCACTCGGAGTGGAATCCACCCGCGACGACGAGCCGACGCGTGCGACGGATTCCGTGGTCCTTCGCCACGGCTTCGAGGTGATCGAGCGCCGCGAGCTCGCCGCTGACGATGATCTGGCCCGGTGCGTTGAGGTTGGCGACGGAGCAGATGCCCTTCGTGGCGCCCGCGGCAGCGACCGAACGGGCCTGCTCTTCCGTAGCGCCCATCAGCGAGACCATGCCACTCTTCACGAGCTCGCTCGCGCGCTGCATCGCCTCGCCGCGCAGCCGGACGAGGCGCACCGCGTCCGCGAACTCGAGCGATCCCGCGAACCACAGCGCGGTGTACTCGCCGAGCGAGAGGCCCGCCGTCATGCGCGCCGCGCGCGGGTCGAGCCCGCGCTCGATCAGAACGCGCAGCACCGCGACGCTCGTCACGAGAATGCCCGGCTGCGCGATGTCGGTGCGG
This sequence comes from Planctomycetota bacterium, assembly GCA_044355055.1. Lineage (GTDB taxonomy): Bacteria > Planctomycetota > UBA1135 > UBA1135 > F1-120-MAGs118. Next base: position 769 of record JBIKYW010000409.1, read on the forward strand.
TTCACCTCGTCGCCGCGATTCCAGCAGGCGTCTTCGAGAGAGAATCCCAGCACCGCACTGGCCTCGGCGAAGGTCGCCTTGGCAGTCGGGAAGGCCTCGCACCAGTCCTTGCCCATGCCTGCGAACTGGGCGCCCTGACCGGGAAACAGAACGGCTTCGCTCATCGCGCTCGACTCCTCGTGGACGATCCGGCTCGAAATCTCACCAGCGCAGCAGGGTGCCGCCCCACGTGAGGCCCGCACCGAAGGCGCAGAAGACCACCAGCTTGCCCTTCTCGATGCGCCCTTCTTCGAGCGCTTCGTGGAAGGCCATCGGCACCGTCGCAGCCGACGTGTTGCCGTACTTCTGGATGTTCACGAAGCACTTGTCCATCGGCCAGTCGAGCCGCTCGAGCGCCGCCTCGATGATGCGAGCGTTCACTTGGTGCGGAACGACGAGGCACACCTCTTCCCGCGGGAACCCGTCGCTCATCTGTGCGATCAGGTCCGACATGCGCGTCACCGCGAAGCGGAACACCTCGCGCCCGCGCATCGTGATGTAGTGATCGCCGCGATCGACGCTCTCGTGCGTCGGGGGCATGCGCGAGCCGCCGCCGCGCATGTGAATGAACTCGTATCCCGAGCCATCGGCGCCCAAAGTCGAGCGCAGAATCTCGCCGCGGCCCGTCTCCGCATGGGGAGCGAGCACCATCGCACCGGCCCCGTCTCCGAAGAGAATGCAGGAGGTGCGGTCGTTCATGTTCAAGTAGCGCGAGAGGCACTCGGCGCCGAGCACGAGCACACGGCGCGCGCGCCCGGCGGCGATGAAGCTCTCGCCGGTGTGCAGGGCGGTAAGGAACCCCGTGCAGGCAGCGTTGACGTCGAACGCCCCCGCGTTCACGGCTCCGAGCCGGTTTTGCAGGATCGCGGCGCACGAGGGCAGCATGAAGTCAGGGCTGATCGTCCCGAGGACGATCAGGTCGAGCTCCTCGGGCTTGGTCTTGGCCGCGTCCAAGGCTTGCTTAGCCGCCTCGAGGCACAGGTCGCTCGTGGCTTGGCTGGCCTCGGCGAAGTGCCGTTCCTTGATCCCCGTGCGCTGGACGATCCACTCGTCCGAGGTGTCGACCAGCTTTTCGAAGTCGTGGTTGGTCATGACCACCGGCGGGGCATAGGAGCCCGTTCCGGCGATTCCGACCGCTACGCGTGTGGTCTTCGTGTGGGACTTGGGAGGGGGCGGGAGGAGAGGCGACGGAGGTGTCCGCCGCAGAAGGCGCAGTCTAGCGACGGCTTGAGCCGCGACCCAGACGGAAAGCCACTCGAAGCGCCCCGCGGCTAGACCGCAGGAACTCGCAGGCCTTCGATGATGTGCTGGTTGATGCCCGAGTCGACCGTGCGCGCGGCGACCACGAGCGCGTTGGCCACCGCGGTCGCATCCGAGCGTCCGTGGCCCTTGATCACGACGCCATTCAGACCGAGCAGCAGCGCCCCACCGTACTCCGCGTAGTCGACGCGCTTGCGCAGATTGCCGAGTGCTTCCTTGGCCCACGCGGCTTGATGGGCCGCGAGTTCCTTGAGCATCGCCTGGAGCATGAAAGCCGAGAAGCCCTCCATCAGCTTCAGCACGATGTTGCCCGTGAATCCGTCGGTGACGACGACGTCGACGCCGCCGTGGAACAGGTCGTTGGGCTCGACGTTGCCGATGAATTTGAGCCGCTCCTTTTGAGCCTCGAGCAGCGGATAGGTCTCCTTCAGGAGGTCGGTGCCCTTGGTCGGCTCGCTGCCGATGTTGAGCAAGCCGACGCGCGGCGCCTCGACGCCGAGGCAGTCGCGTAGGTAGACCGCGCCCATCGACGCAAACTGCACGAGGTCCTGAGGCTTCGCTTCGCGATTGGCCCCCATGTCGAGGATCGTGACCGGCTTGCCGGTCATGTTGAGCGTGACCGAGATCGCCGGACGGCGCACACCTTCGAGCGTGCCGAGCCCGAGCGTCGAGGCTCCGACCACGGCGCCGGTGTTGCCCATGCTCACGATGCCGCCCGCGGCGCCCTTCTTGACGGCGCCCACGCAGACCATGATCGACGAGTCACGCTTGGAACGCAGCGAAGTCGCCGGATCCTCCGCCATCCCGATCACCTGCGACGCGTGCTGGATCGGGAACGAGTCCTTGCAGCCGAGCTCGGCGAGCTTGGCACGGATCACAGCCTCGTCACCGACGAGCAGCACTCGCTCCGGCGCGAGCCGATTCGGGTGGTCCGCAGTACAGGCGATCAGCGCCCCGCGCAGGGTGGCGTCGGGGGCCTGATCACCCCCCATCACGTCGAGAGCGATCCTCGCGGCCATGGTGGCGCGCTCCTTACAGAGGTGTGGAACTGGAGGGACGAAGCGCGAGAGCTAGACGAGAAGGAGCTTAGAACTCTTCCTTCTGGAAGACTTCCGTGCCCTTCTTGTCCGCGCCCTTGGCGAAGGCGTAGTAGCCGCAGTTGTCGCACACGCGGTGCGTGCGAACCGCTGCACTGCAGCGCGGGCAGTGGTTCGTCGCGCCGACCTTGATCGCGTGGTGCGAGCGGCGGATGCGGGAGCGGTGATTGGAGTGGCGGCGCTTCGGGTTCGGCATGGCGGTCGTTCGTTACAAGGCGAGCGGGATCGAGGGGACCCTGCCCGCGGATCTCATGAGGGCGTAGGAAGTTACAGAGGGTGGATCCCGGTGTCAACGCAGGGGACCGCGAGCGGCCCCGTGCGGAGAGGTCCGCGGGGCGTGGGCACCCCGCTCGGTACCCTTCAACCGAGCCTCCCGACGTAGCCCTCGGCCGCGGCGAGGGCGGCGGCAACCCCGTCGGCTTTCAGCCCTTGGCCCTGCGCCACATTGGGACGTCCGCCGCCTCCACCACCGAGGTGAGCGGCGAATTCCTTGGCGAGTTCTCCCGCCTTCAGGCCCTTGGC
>JBIKYW010000410.1:0-3685 GCA_044355055.1 Planctomycetota bacterium
GCGCTCGGCGAGCTTGTTCTTGATCTCGGTCAACGAAGTCTTGCCGAGGTTCTTGAGGTTCATGACGTCGTTCTCGCTCATCGAGACGAGCTCGCCGACGGTCGTGATGTTCGCGCCGTCGAGGCAATTCTTGGCGCGCACCGAGAGCTCGAGCTCGGCCACCGAGGCCGAGAGGACCGCGGAAACCTTGGTCTGCTCGCGGTTGCGCTCCGCGTAGGGCGACGCGCTCGGCTCTTCGGCGAGCGGCGACTCATCGCGGCTCGACTCGAACAGCACGAAGGGGTTCAGGTGCTTGCGGTAGATCTTGGCTGCCTCGGTCAGCGCCAGATCCGGCGCCACGGTGCCGTCGGTCCAGACTTCGATCACGAGGCGATCGTAGTTGGTGAACTTGCCGACGCGGGTGGCCTCGACCGAGTAACGCACGCGGTGGACCGGCGAGTAGATCGAGTCCACCGGGATGGTTCCCAGCTGGTTCTTGTCGACCATGTTCTCCTCGGCTTGCACGTACCCGCGGCCCTTCTTGACGTCGAGCTCCATCTTGAACTCGCGGTCGCCCGTCAGGGTGAGGAGGTGCAGGTCGGTGCTGATCACCTTGGCATCGCCCGGGCACTGAACGTCGGCGCCCGTGACCGGGCCCTTGCCCTTCTTCTGGATCTTGCACGTGATCGGCTCGTTGCCGTCGTGGCGGATCCGCAGGCGCTTGACGTTCAGGATGATGTCCGTCACGTCTTCGAGCACGCCGGAGAGCGAGTCGAACTCATGGGACGCGCCCTCGATGCGCACGGCGGTGACCGCGGTGCCCTCGATCGACGAGAGCAGCACGCGACGCAGGCCGTTGCCGATGGTGTGACCGAAGCCCTGCTCGAACGGCTCGACGATGAAGCGACCGTACTCCTTGGTGAGCGTCGCCTTGTCGGGCACGACCTTGCTGGGCAGTTCGAAGTTGCGCCAACGAATTCTCATGGTGCGTGGGATCCTGTCTGGGTGGCCTGCGAAGCGGGCCTAGGAGGCGTGGCTGGGGCGGCGGGGATGGACGTGGGACAGGGCGTTACTTCGAGCAGAGCTCGATGATCAGCTGTTCCTGGATCGGGTGCGGCACGTCTTCGCGCTTGGGCATCGCGGCGACGCGGACCGTCAGGTTGTCGCGGTTGACATCGATCCACGCCGGAACCGGCTGGGACTTGTTGATCTCGAGCGCCTCGGCGACCTGCTTGCGCACGGACTCCTTCTGGCGAACCGAGATCACGTCGCCCGGGCGGACGCTGAACGAGGCGACGTCGACGAAGCGACCGTTGACCGCGCAGTGTCCGTGGTTCACCAGCTGACGCGCGTGGTTGCGCGAGAGGGCGAAGCCAGCGGCGAGCATGACGTTGTCGAGGCGACGCTCGAGCAGCACCATCAGGTTCTCACCCGTGTTGCCCTTCATGCGCTCGGCCTCTTGGAAGTACAGCTTGAACTGACGCTCCCAGACGCCGTAGATGCGCTTGAGCTTCTGCTTCTCACGCACGCGCACGCCGTAGTCGGTGACCTTGGCGCGCTTCTGCGCGTGGACACCCGGCGGATAGTCGCGGCGGGAGACAGCACACTTGTCCGTGAAGCAGCGCTGACCCTTGAGGAACAGCTTCATGCCTTCTCGGCGGCACAGCTTGCACTTGTTTTCGACGTAACGACCCATGTGTTCTTCCTTGTGAGCCTGTGCGCGGGACTAGACGCGACGACGCTTGCGTGCGCGGCAGCCGTTGTGCGGCAGCGGGGTGCAGTCTTCGATGGCGAGGATGTTGAGACCGGAGGTCGAGAGCGCACGGATCGCGGACTCGCGACCCGAGCCCGCGCCGCGCACCTTCACCAGCACCTCGCGCACGCCTTGACGGATCGCCCCTTGGGCGGCGTGCTCGGCGGCGCGGGTTGCGGCGAACGGGGTGCTCTTGCGCGTTCCCTTGAAGCCCACGATGCCCGCCGAGCCCCAGGCGATCGCGTCGCCCTTGGCATCCGTCACGGTGACGTGGGTGTTGTTGAACGACGCCTTCACGTGCACGACGGCACGCGCGACGTTGCGCTTGATCTTCTTCTTGACTGCTGCTGCCTTGCTCATGGCGGGTTACTTCATCCCCTTCACGGACTTCTTGCCGGCGACCGTCTTGCGCGGTCCCTTGCGAGTGCGGGCGTTCGTACGCGTGCGCTGGCCGCGCACCGGGAGGCCGCGCCGATGGCGCATGCCGCGGTAGCTGCCGATCTCGCGCAGGCGGTTGATGTTCGATGCGATCTGACGGCGCAGCTGACCCTCGACGGCGTACGTCTTTTGGATGTACGTCGCGAGCATCGCGATCTGGTCTTCCGACAGCTCGCGCGAGCGCATGCCGCGGTCGAGGCCGGTCGAGTCGCAGATCTTCTGCGCCGTTTCGCGGCCGATGCCGTAGATGTAGGTCAGCGCGATTTCGAGGCGCTTTTGGGGCGGGATGTCGACGCCGATTAGACGGGGCATATGTGCTCCTTACTTGCCCTGACGCTGCTTGTGCGTCGGCTCCTTGCAGATGACGAAAACGACGCCGCGGCGGCGAACGACCTTGCAGTTGGCGCACATGCGCCGAACGCTGGAACGCACTTTCATTCCTGGGGACTCCGTTGCTTGCGATCGCCGCGATAGATGATGCGGCCTTTGGTCAGGTCGTAGGGGGACATCTCGACCGTGATCTTGTCTCCCGGCAGGATTCGGATGTAGTGCATCCGCATCTTGCCGCTGACGTGTGCGAGGATCTCGTGGCCCGACGCCAGCTTCGCGCGGAAACGCGCGTTCGGCAGCGCCTCGGTCACCACGGCCTCGACCGTGATCGGTTCTTCCTTGGCCATCAGCTCCCCTCCCCTCTCGCGGCGGCGAGCATGGCCTTGAAGACCTCGTCCGGCGCGCGGCTGCCGTCGAGATCCGACAGCACGCCCTGCGCCCGATAGTGAGCCTCGACGGGCTTGGTCTGCTCGCGGTAGACCGCGAGGCGCTTCTCGACGACCGCGTGGGTGTCGTCGTTGCGCTGGAACAGCTCGCCCCCACACTTGTCGCAGCGTCCGGCTTGGCGCGGCGGCGAGAAGCGCTCGTGGTGGATGTGATTGCAGGCCTTGCACGTCCAGCGGCCCGTGAGGCGCTCGACGAGGGTCGCGTCCGTCACCGCGAGGTTCAGCGCGCGGACCTTCGAGCCCTCGAGGCGACGGTCGAGGGCCTGCGCCTGCGCCACGGTACGGGGGAAACCGTCGAGGAGATAGCCCCCCGAGCAGTCCGACTTCGCCACGCGATCGAACAGCATGTCGATCACGAGCGCGTCCGGAACGAGCTGGCCCGACTCCATGAACTGCTTGGCCTTCGCACCGAGTTCCGTGCCCTTGCCGAGGTTCTCCCGGAAGAGATCGCCCGTGGAGACGTGCGGAGACGACAGCGCCGACGCCAGGCGCGCGGCCTGGGTTCCCTTTCCGGCCCCCGGAGGGCCCAAGAGGATCAGCACGGTCTGCACGTTCGATGGGCCTTACTTGCGGGTCCAGCCGGCGGCGGAGTTGCCACCCTGCATGAAGCCTTCGTAGTTGCGCATCACGAGCTGCGCGTTGAGCTTGTCCACGATGTCCATCGCGACGCCGACCACGATCAGCACCGAGGTGCCGCCGAGGAAGTAGGCCATCGCGGGCGAGAGCGGCGTGCTGGCGG
>JBIKYW010000411.1:0-3684 GCA_044355055.1 Planctomycetota bacterium
CCACGGACAATGCGAGCTGCTCCGTCCCGAGGGCGTCGCCGTGGATGCGGGAGGCTTCCTCTACGTGAGCGACAGCGGAAACCACCGCGTGGTCAAGCTGGATCGCGACCTGCGCTGGGTGAAGACGTGGGGAGACTTCGGTCCACATCCGGGGTTTTTCTCGCAGCCGGAAGGTCTCGCGTGGGACGACGGCACGCTCTACGTCGTCGACTCCGACAACCACCGTGTGCAGACGTTCGACGCCGAAGGCCAGCGCCTCCACGAGTGGGGTCTGCACGCCCTGCTGCCGCGCGAGGGCGAGGGCAAGCTGCACTATCCGCGCTCGATCGCGGTGCGCGACGGTCGCGCCGCGGTGAGTGAACCTGTCGAGAATCGCGTGCAGTGGTTCCGTCCCACGCAGCCGGGTGAAGAGATCCCTGCGCCCATGCAGTTCGAGCGCGTCGTTTCTGCGCACTTCGGAGGCCATCTCTCGGTGGCGGGCGAGATCGCGGCGGTGTGCGAGCCGACGGCGCCGAGCTTCCTCCTGTACGACGTGAAGCACTCGCTCGCGAAGTGGGAGCCCGTGCTCGTCGGGCGGACGAGCGACTGGGGACGGCGCGCGGGGCAGATGCTCTCGCCCAGCGACATCGAGGTGAACTGGGAGCAGCGTCGCGTGCTCGTTGCCGACGCAGATGCGCGCCGCCTCTCGCTGTGGAGCTTCGACCACGACGAAACGAAGCCTCTTGAGTTCGACTTCTTCAAGGCGCGGCTCGTGCGCTCGCTCGACTTGGCTTCGCTCCACGCGCTCGGTGCGGACGGCGCGCAAGAACCGATTCGTCCCAATGCCATCGAGCTAGGTCCCCAAGGTCAGTGGCTTGTGCTCGATACGCTGCAGCGCGCGCTGTTCGTCGCAAGCGCCGACCTGCGAGAGTTCGCGCGCGTACCGACCACAGAAGGTGCGCTGGGTGTGCACCCCGTCGATCTGGCCTGGAGCGAGTGGATGCGACACTCGGCGTGGATTGTCGACGATGTCGCGCGCAGCCTGCACGAAGTTCGACTCGACGGCCGCGCAACAGCCTCGACGCGGAAGACCGGATCGGTCGGCACGAGACCCAGCGCGATCGCGGCTGGGATCGATCGCACGCTCTGGCTCACCGACTCGGGCGACGCCGCCGTTCGCCGGTTCGTCTGTCCGGAGAGCGGTGCTCCGATACTCGAAGCGAGCTGGGGACGCGAGGGGTTTGGCGCGCTGGAGTTCCAGCGGCCGCGTGGAATCGATGTCGATGACGAAGGGCGTGTCTGGGTCGTCGATTGGGGCAATCACCGCATCCAAGTGCTCCGCGCCGACGGAACCTTCGTCGTGGCGTTCGGGGCGCGAGCGTTCGTTCGGCAGACGCTGGGTGGATCATGAGAGTGTTCGCGCTTGTCGTGACTAGCGCCGCGTTGATCGCCTGTCGGACTCGCCCGCTTCCGCTTCGAGAGAACGCCGAGGCCCCTGCACATCTCATCGCCGCCACGTCGCGGGAAGACTGGCGCGAGCACGAGCGCATCGCGAGCCACGGGGGCGAGTACGTGCTGTACGTCGCACCAAATCCTCGCTCCTTTCCCGACAACGAGGCGTTCTCTTTCTCGGTCCACGTCTGCGACAGCAGCAAGGGCGAGCCGCTCGCAAGGGATGTTGCGCTCGCGGTGGACGCCGCGATGCCGCAGCACGGCCATGGCATGAATCGCAGGCCTCTCGTGCAATCGACACCGGACGGTGGTTTCCTGGTCGAAGGCATGTACTTCCACATGACCGGCCGTTGGGAGCTGTACCTCGACGTCACACGCGGCGCATGGACCGAGCGCGCCCAATGCACCGTGGAGCTCGCCGACGAATGAAGCTCTTCGCGCTCGCACTCATGGCCGTGACGCTGGGGACCGTGCAGGAATCCACATGGTCCGAGCGCGATGTCGCGCGCGCGAAGACCCACTCGCCGTTGCCTCCGCCGCGTCCGAACGCGACCAATCGCTACGCCGACGATCCCCGCGCCGCGCTGCTCGGTCAGCGGCTGTTCTTTGACGCGCGCTTCTCGGCGAATGGCGCCGTTTCCTGCGCCACGTGTCACGTGCCCGATCTCGGCTTCTCCGACGGCAAGTCGTTGAGCACGGGCCTCGCGCGCACCGAGCGCAACAGCCCGAGCCTTTGGAACGTCGCACAGCAGCGCTGGTTCTTCTGGGACGGTCGCGTGGACTCGTTGTGGGCGCAGGCCGTGGGGCCGCTCGAGAATCCCGCAGAGATGGGCTTCGATCGCGTCGCGCTGACGCGGGCTCTGGCGAGTGAGCCTCAGCTCGCGCGCGAGTACGAGGCGCTCTTCGGGAAGTTGCCGAACACCGAGACGTGGCCCGAACATGCACGCCCCAGTTCCGCCGACGATCCGCTTGGCGCGGCGTGGCTCGCGATGAGCGACGAAGACCGACGCGGGGCGACGCGCGTTGCAGCGAACTTCGGCAAGGCTATCGAGGCTTATGAGCGCCTGCTCGTGCGCGGCGACAGCCCCTTCGATCGCTTCCTTGCGGGCGACGCTGCAGCGCTCTCGGTCGAGGCGCAGCGCGGCTGGAAGCTCTTCGCCGGCCGCGGGAATTGCCGCTCATGTCACTCGGGGCCGAGCTTCAGCGACGGTGAGTTTCACAACATCGGCATGCCGCCGCTCGGCGGCGGCAAGCCCGAGGATCCGGCGCGCTACGCGGGCGTCGAGCGCGTGCTCGCCGATCCGCTCAACGCCCTCGGAGAATTCTCGGATGCACGCGACGGTGCCGCGGCGCTCGCGCTCAAAACGCTGGAACGCACTCCGGAGAACTTTGGCGAATACCGCACACCCTCGCTGCGAAACGTCGCCCTGAGCGCACCCTACATGCACCAAGGGCAGTTCCGCACGCTCGCGGAAGTCGTGCGCTTCTACTCGACGCTCGAAGGCGCGACACAAGTTGGGCACCACCAAGAGCAGGTGCTGCAGCCGCTCCAGTTGAGCGAAGGCGAGCAGCGCGACCTCGTGGCATTCCTAGAGAGCTTGACCGGCGCTCCGCCCGCGTCCGCACTGCTCGCGCCGCTCCCCGATCAGCGCTGAAGTTTCTCAGGAGTTCGCCATGACGAGGACTCGGTGCAATTGAGTCCTTTTACACGTCTTCCGAAAGAGAGAGCTTCAGCTCGCTTCGAGCGCCGCGAAGAGCTCTTGCGGCAGTTTTTGCTCCGCGATGCGGGCGCACAGGCGCTGCCAGCGCTTCGCCACCGTCTCGCGCGGGAGCGAAAGACGCTCGGCGACCTCGGCCTGCGTCAGGCCTTCGATGCCGTAGTGGATCAGCAGCATGCGGTCCTCCTCCTCGAGCGACTGCACCCACTTCGCGACGAGCTTGAGTGACTCGTCCTTGGAGACACGCCGACTCACGGCCGTGGCGCTGTCGGGCACGTCGAGCAGCTCCAGCGCCTTCGACGCGCCGTCGCGCGAGCGGGCCTTGAACGCCGGATTGTCGAGCTTGCGGAAGGCCTCGAGCAGCACGTTCTTCGCGATGCGAAAGACCCAGAAACGGAAGCTCGCATTCGCGGGATCGAAGGTGCCGAAGACCTTCCACGCGCGGCACCAGACTTCCTGCACGACGTCGCCGGGGTCGACCCACTGTCGCAGCTCGGGCCGAATGCGAAGCTCCGCCCACGTGTAGAGCGACGGC
>JBIKYW010000043.1:0-11898 GCA_044355055.1 Planctomycetota bacterium
GCTGAAGTGCACCGCCGTCGGCGCTGCGTAGGACGACGGCAGCGAGAACCACGGCACGCTGAACGAATACGGGGACGCGTCGCCGCCCGGCACGCCGTAGCCCATGAAGAGCTTCACGCCGAGCACGGCGACGACGAGCGTGGTGACGAGCGCGATGCCGCGCTGCAATCCTTCGGCGGTGCGCGGCGTGAAGAGCACGAGCAGTGCGCCGACGAGCGGGAGGAAGGTGAGTAGGACGAGTTCCATGGCTTGAGTGCTCCTCCTAGCTCCACATCCACAGCGCCGAGATCACGAGCGCACCGGCGCCCATCCAGAGCGCGTAGCTCGCGAGGCTGCCGCTGACGGTCTTGCGAGACCACTCTGCAATGTCGCGCGCGGTCGAGCCGGCGCCGTTGACGAGCCCGTCGATCGCGAACTGGTCGATCACGACCGCGATCAGGAAGCTCAGCATGCGCAGCGGCAGCACGATCACCTTGGCGTAGCCCGAGTCGATCGTCCAAGCATCGCTGAGGTACGCCGCGAGCGAGGGACGCTTGCCCGCGAAGTACTCGTCTTGAGACGTGCCGTTCTTGTAGGCGTGGAAGCCCGTGTGCGCGAAGGCGAGCGCCACCGCCGAGCCGAGGCCCAGCAGGATCCACTCCGCCGCATGGCTCAGGTGGTGCGAGCCGTGCGCGGCCTCGAGGATCTTGTTGCCCGGCGCCGTCACGGGTGCGAGCCACTCTGCGAGCAGGTGCGGAGCGTGCAGCACCGCGGGCAAGCCGAGCGCGCCGCCGACGATGCTCAGTACCGCGAGCACCATCAACGGAGCCGTCATCACGATCGGGCTCTCGTGCGGATGAACGTGGTGATGGTCGAAGCGCTCTTCACCGAAGAACGTCAGCGCCACCATGCGCCACGTGTAGTACGCCGTCAGCGCCGCGGTGATCACGCCGACCGCCCAGAGGCCGTAGTACAGGCCGCCCGATGCGAAGGCGTGCGCGAGGATTTCGTCCTTTGAGAAGAAGCCCGACAGCAGCGGCAGGCCGGAGAGTGCTGCTGCGCCCGCGACGAACGTCAGGAACGTCTGCGGCATGTGCTTGCGCAGACCGCCCATCTTGTGCATGTCCTGCTCCTCGTGCATGCCGTGGATCACGGAGCCTGCACCGAGGAAGAGCAGCGCCTTGAAGAAGGCGTGCGTGACGACGTGGAACAGCGCGGCGGCCCACGCGCCCGTGCCGAGCGCGAGGAACATGTAGCCGAGCTGGCTCACCGTCGAGTACGCGAGCACCTTCTTGATGTCGCGCTGGACGAGTGCCGTCGAGCCGCCGATCAGCGCGGTGAGCGCACCGACGCAGGCGATCACGTACAGCACCCAGCCCGAGGCCGCGAACAGAGGGTTCAGGCGCACGATCAGGTAGATGCCGCTCGTCACCATGGTCGCGGCGTGGATCAGCGCGCTCACGGGCGTCGGACCGGCCATGGCGTCGGGCAGCCACGTGAAGAGGGGGAACTGCGCGGACTTGCCGCAGCAACCGCCGAAGAGGAACAGCGCGGCGAGCGACATCTGCAGGGACTGCTCGTCGGTGAAGCTCTGCGCCGAGCCGATCTTCTGCACCACGTCCGCCATGTCGAGCGTGCCGAACAGGCGCACCAAGAGGAACGAGCCGATGAGGAAGCACGCATCGCCGATGCGGTTCATCACGAAGGCCTTCTGGGCGGCCTCCGCCGGCCAGCCCTTCTCGTACCAGAAGCCGATCAGGAGGAACGAGCAGAGGCCGACGCCCTCCCAACCGATGAACACGCCGAGCAAGGAACTCGACAGCACCAGCATCAGCATCGCGAACACGAACAGGTTCAGGTACGCGAAGAACTTCGCGTAGCCCGCATCACCCTTCATGTAGCCCGAAGCGTAGATGTGGATCAGGAGGCCCACGCCGGTGACGACGAGCGTCATCGTCGACGACAGGGGGTCCAAGAGCAGTCCGAGGTCGACTTCGAAGAGCGGGGACTGCGGGTTGCCGATCGTGATCCAGTGGTGGACCGTGCTCGCGAGTGCGCGCGCGGCGGGCTCGAGCTCGCGCAGCGCGAGGAAGCCGCGCACGGAGAGCACGAAGGCTCCGGCCATGGCCGCACAGGCGATCCACGGTGCGAGCGTTCCGGGCGCGCTCGTCTGCGGATCGCTCTTGCGGGCGCGCAGGGTGGCAAGGTGCAGGGCTCCGGCGATCGCGCTGCCGAGGAGGGGCAGCAGCGGGATCCACCAGAGCCACGCGTGGGACTCGTGGCTCTGCATTCGACTAACCCTTCATCTCCGCCGCGGCGTCGGTCTCGGCGGACTGCTTGAGACGGTAGAGCGCGATGATCAGCGCGAGGCCGACTGCGGCCTCGGCCGCGGCGACGGTGATCACGAAGATGGCGAAGATCGGCCCTTGGAGGCCGTCCTTGCCTTCGAGCGCGTGCTGGCGACCCGCCGCGAGGAACGCGAGGTTCGCGGCGTTGAGCATGAGCTCGACGCACATCAGCACGACGATGACGTTGCGCCGGACCATGAAGCCCAGCACGCCGAGCGCGAAGAGCCCGGCCGAGAGGTACAGGAGATGCTCGGTCGGGACGTTCATTGCGCACCCTCCCCGCTGCCGTGCTCACCCGCGCGCTGGCGCTTGGCGAGCACGATCACGGCCACCATGGTGGCGAGGAGCAGCACCGAAACCGCTTGGAACGGCAGGCTGTAGCGGCCGAAGAGCTCGAGCGCGATGCCGCGCAGCGAGTCGAGCGCCGGGGCGTCCGCCGCGGGCTCCGCGAGCGCCTTGAGCGACGCGCGCTGCGCCGCGACGAGGCCGATGAGCGCGAGCGCCATCGCGATCGCCGCCGCGAGCCGCGCGCGGCTGCTCTGCAGCGGCGCGAACGAGAGCTCGAAGCGCGAGCCCATCGCGCCCAAGTTCAGCAGCATGATCACGAACAGGAAGAGCACGAGGATCGCGCCCGCGTAGACGAGGATCTGCGCCGCAGCGAGGAACTGGAACCCCGCGAGCAGGTAGATCACGGCCAGCGCGAAGAACGTTCCGAGCAGCGAGATGACGCTGCCCATCGGGCTCTTGGCGAGGATCACGCCCGCCGCGCCGAGGAGCGCCACGACCGCGAGGACATAGAAGAGGATCGCGCTCACGGCTTGCTCCGCCAGCGGTTGTTGAGCTTGTAGATGTAGTCGATGCGCCGCTGCAGCGCGCTCTTGGGGCGCTTGAGCTTCTCCATGTCGTACACGAGTCCCGCGCGCGTGTAGTCGGCGAGCTCCAGCTCGTTCGACATGAAGATCGCGTCCTTCGGGCAGGCCTCTTCGCAGAAGCCGCACAGGATGCAGCGCAGCATGTCGATCTCGAACTTCTTCGGCTCGCGCTCGATCGTGCGATCGGTCTCGCCGCCGTCGATCGTGATTGCGTAGGCCGGGCAGGCGATCTCGCACATGCCGCACGAGACGCAGGCGATGTTGCCGTCGTCTTTGACTACGAGGCGCGGCTGGCCGCGCGTGACCTCGTCGGTCGGCAGCGGCTCCTCCGGGTACTGGCGCGTGATCGGCTTCTCGAAGAACTTGCGGAACGTGAGCGACAGACCGCGCAGCACCTCGGGTAGGTACAGCCGCTCGGCGAGCGTCAGCTCCTTGCGTTGAACGACGACCATCTCAGCTTCCCTTCGTGGTGAAGGCGACCCACGCGCCGACGACGAGCAGGTTCACGAGCGCGATCGGGAGCGCGACCTTCCAGCCGAGCCGCATCAATTGGTCGAAGCGGAAGCGGGGCAGGGTCCAGCGCACCCAGATGAACAGGAACAAGAAGAAGCCCGCCTTCACGAGGAAGGCGAGGATGCCGAGGAACCACGGCGCCTCGGGCCAGAACGGAACCGAAGGACCGCCGAAGAAGAGCGTGGTGTTGAGGCACGCCATCACGGTCATCGCGCAGTACTCGCCCAAGAAGAACAGGGCGAAGCGCATGGCCGAGTACTCGGTATGGAAGCCGCCGACGAGCTCCGGCTCGCACTCGGCGAAGTCGAAGGGGTGGCGGTTGGTCTCGGCGAAGCTCGCGATCGTGAAGAGGACGAAGGCGAGGAAGCCGAACGGCGTGAAGACGTTCCACAGGCCCGCTTCGCGCTGCGCGTCGACGATCTTTTGGAGATCGAGCGAGCCCGAGAGCGCGACGACGACGAGGATCGAGAGGATCAGCGTGAGCTCGTAGCTGATCATCTGCGCGCTCGCGCGCAGGCCGCCGAGCAGCGAGTACTTCGAGTTCGAAGCCCAGCCGCCCAAGATCGCGCCGTACACCGAGAGACCACCGAGCGCGAGCATGTACATGATCCCGAGGTCGACCTGCGCGATCGAGAAGGGGATCACTTGGTCGGCGATCACGATCGTGCCGATCGGGATCACCGCGATCGTCATCATCGCGGGGATCGCGGCCAGCGCGGGCGCGAGACGGAACAGGAACTTGTTCGCGCCCTCGGGGATCAGCTCTTCCTTGAAGATGAACTTGATGCCGTCTGCGAGCGGCTGCAGCAGACCGAACGGTCCGACGCGGTTGGGGCCGTGGCGGTACTGCATCCACGCCGAGACCTTGCGCTCGGCGAGCGACATCAGCGCCGCGGTGCCGACGAGGCCGCCGAAGATGATCGCGATCTTCGCGATCCACAGCACGACCTCGGGCACGTCCTTGAGGTTGAAGCCGTCCATGGCTCAGCTCCCGACCGGCGTCGCCGCCAGCTTGCGCGCGAGCTGCGCGAGGTTCGCATCGAGGCGCCGCACGCCCGCGGGCGGCGGCACGGCAACGTTGAGCACGCCGCGGTGACCGTCGACGTTGAGCCAGTGGCCCGACTTCTCGACGTGCGTCGGCACGGGGAACACCACGTCGAGCGCGGGGATGTCGCTCGTCTCGACGTCGTACGCTACGAGGCGCAGCTTCGTCGGGAGCTTGGCGAGGCCTTCGTGCCCGAGGATTTCGAGCACGCGCTCGCCTGCGAGCACGGCCGCGGGGGCTTTGGCGAGAGCCGCGAGCGCCGCCGCGGGCTCGATCGGTGCGAAGCCGAGCTCGGTGAGTCCGCGCCGGTTGGGGCACGGATCGCCCGTGTGCAGCAGGTCGTCCTTGAGGTTGTTCGCCGCGGGCGAAACGAAGTGCGGCGTGGCCTTGAGCGCGCGCGCGAGCTCGAGCGCCGCCGCGGCTTCCTCTTCTGTCGCGAAGGGCGACACGACGAGCAGCGCACCGGGGTGCGCCGCGAGCATGTCGGCCGCGAGCGCGGTGGCCGCGGACTCGTCCGTGAGCTCCAGCCCGTTGTAGCCGCGCACGGCCGCGCCGCGCAGGCGGCCGCCGAGCACCGCGCCCTCGGGCGCGAGCGGACGCGTGATCGGCGCCATCGCGTGGCGCCCGGTGTCGCACATCCACCACTGGTTGACCGCCGCGTTGTAGCGCGGGCGCAGGCGCTTCACTTCCTTCGCGCGCAGCGCCTCGACCGAGATCGAGCAGCCGCGCGAGCACTCGCCGCAGGTCGAGAGCGTCTTCGAGAGGTTCCAGACGCGCGCTTGGAAGCGGAACTTCTTGCTCGTGAGCGCGCCGACCGGGCAGATGTCCGCGAGGTTGCCCTGGTAGTTGCCCTCGAGCGGCTTGTCCATGAAGGTGTTGATCACCGAGCGCGAGCCCAGGCCCTCGACGGTGAGCTGCGGCTTCTTCGTCACGTCGCTGAAGAAGCGCACGCAGCGCGAGCAGAGGATGCAGCGCTCCTCGTCGAGCACGATCACGTCGCCGAGCGACTTGCGCTTCTCGAGCTTGCGGCGCGGCTCGCTCGAGCGGCCCTTGCCTTGACCTTCGTTGAACGAGTAGTCCTGCAGGTCGCACTCGCCCGCCTTGTCGCAGATCGGGCAGTCGAGCGGGTGGTTCTTCAGCAGGAACTCGAGGCACTCGCGGCGCGTGTCGTGGGCCTTCGGCGTGTCGGTCGAGACCACCATGCCTTCCGACACCGGCGTGCGGCAGGCGGCGACGACGCGCGACGGCTGTCCCGGCGCTGCGGCGACCTCGACCTGACAGATGCGGCAGGAACCGACCGGCGCGAGGCCGGGGTGATAGCAGTACATCGGGACGTCGACGCCTTGGTCGTGGCAGGCGCGGATGAGCGGCTGCTTCGGATCGGCCTCGACCTCTCGACCGTTGATTTGGATCTTGGTCACGCGTGCGCCTCGTGGAGTTCAGGGGCGTGCAGGGCGTTGGGGCGGAGCGGATCGCGGCCGAGCCGGATGCACTCTTCGAACTCGTGCCGGAAGTGCTTCACGGCCGCGAGCGTCGGGATGGCGGCGGCGTCGGCGAGCGCGCAGATGGTCTTCGCCGGAGCCATACCGTTGGAGAGCGACACGAGCAGGTCGAGGTCGGCCATCGAGCCCTTGCCGTGCGCGATGCGACGGAAGATCTGGTGCAGCCACTGGGTGCCTTCGCGGCACTGGCTGCACTGACCGCAGCTCTCGTGGTCATAGAAACGCGCGGTGACGTCCATCACCTGCGGGATCGACGCGGTCTCGTCGAGGATGATCATCGCGGCCGTGCCGAACATCGAGCCCGCGGCCTTGACCGAGTCGTGGTCCATCACGACGTCGGCCATCGAGGCGGGGAGCAGGCCCGTCGACGAGCCGCCCGGGAAGAAGGCCTTCAGCTTGCGGCCCTTCCACACGCCGCCGGCGACCTCGTCGATCACCTGTCGCGCGGTGAGGCCGAAGGGCAGCTCGTACACGCCGGGCTTGTTGACGTGGCCCGAGATGCCGAGCAGGAAGTTGCCCGTGCTCTTCGGCACGCCCATCGACTTGAACCACTCGGCCCCGTTTTTGACGATGAACGGTGCGTTGAAGATGCTCTCGACGTTGTTGACCGTCGTGGGCGACTTCCACAGGCCGGAGCCCGCGGGGAAGGGCGGCTTGGGGCGCGGGTGGCCGCGCTTGCCTTCCAGCGACTCCATCAAGCCGGTCTCTTCGCCGCAGATGTAGGCGCCCGCGCCCTTGTGCATCCAGATGTCGCACGAGAAGTCCGTGCCGAGGATGTTCTTGCCGATGAGGCCCGCTGCGCGCGCCTCGTCGATCGCCGCTTGCAGGCGGTTGTAGGAGAGGCGGTACTCGCCGCGCACGTAGATGTAGGCCGCCTTGGCGCGCATCGCAAAGCACGCGATCAGGCAGCCCTCGATCAGGCCGTGGGGGTCCTTTTCCATCAGCACGCGGTCTTTGCACGTGCCGGGCTCGGACTCGTCCGCGTTCACCGCGAGGTAGCGCGGGCGCGGATCCTTGGTGATGTCGGGCATGAAGCTCCACTTCATGCCGGTGGGGAAGCCCGCACCGCCGCGGCCGCGCAGGCCGGAGTCCTTCATCACGGCGATCACTTGCTCGGGCGTCCACGGCTTCTTGAGCACGTCTTCGATCGCCGCGTAGCCGCCCTGCGAGCGGTAGGTGCGCAGGGTGTGGGACTCGGGGAGCCCGACGCGAGAGAGCAGGTACTTCGGGAAGTCCTTCACTTGCAGCTCCTCAAGATCTTCTCGGCCTTCGCGTGGTCGAGGTCCTCGTGGTAGACGCCGTCCAAGTCGAACATCGGGGCGTTCGCGCAGGCGCCCTGGCACTCGACGCGCACGACGCTGAACTGGCCGTCCGGCGACGTGCCGCCGACGGGCGAGCCCGTGACGTGGCACACGTGCGCGAGCAACTCCTCCGCGCCGCGCAGCGTGCACGAGATGTTGTGGCACACGCTGACCAAGTGCTTGCCGCGCGGGGTCAGTCGGAACATCGGATAGAAGGTCGCGACGCCGAACACCTCGACGGGCTCGAGCCCGAAGAACGCGGCGACGTCCTCGATCGTCTGCGGGCTCAGCCAGCCGCCGAGCTCTTCTTGGCAGCGGTGCAGCGCGGGGATCAGGCCCGCCCGGCGCTCGGGGTAGTGCGTGACGAGCTCGGTGAACTCGTCGTGAAGCTTCTGCGGGAGTGCCATCAGCGATCCACCTCGCCCATGACGAAGTCCATGGAACCGATCAGCGAGACCATGTCGGAGAACAGCCGGCCCTTGGCGAGCATCGGCAGCGCCTGAATGTTCATCAGGCCCGGCGCGCGGATGTGGCAGCGCAGGGGCTTGGAGGTGCCGTCGCTCGCGACGAAGAAGCCGAGCTCGCCCTTCGACGACTCGATGCCGCGGTAGCTCTGGCCCTTTTGGAGTCGCAGGTCGGTCACGACCTTGAACTGGAAGATCAGCTCTTCCATCGACTTGTGCACGAGGTCTTTCGGCGGCAGCACGAAGCGCCGGTCCTCGACGAGCACGTCGCCCTTCACCGTCTTCAGGCGGTCGAGCGCTTGGCGCACGATGCGGCAGCTCTGGCGCATCTCTTCCATGCGGACGAGGTAGCGGTCGTAGCAATCGCCGGTCGCGCCCGTGGGCACGTCGAAGTCGTAGCTCTCGTAGCCGCAGTAGGGCTGCGCGCGGCGCAGGTCCCACTCGACGCCCGAGCCGCGCAGCACGGGCCCGGTGAGCGACATCGCGAGCGCGTCGGCGCGCGAGATCACGCCGATGCCGCGGTTGCGGTCGTTCCAGATGCGGTTGCGCGTGAGCAGCGCGTCCATGTCGCCGAGTCCCTTCTCGAACTCGACCAAGAACTCCTCGACCAAACGCTCGACCCGCTCGTCGACGTCCGCATACACCCCGCCGATGCGGACGTAGGTGTTGTTCATGCGGTGCCCGGTGTAGGCATCGACGATCTCGTAGAGCTTCTCGCGCTCCTTGAACGCGTAGAAGAAGATCGTCACGGCGCCGAGGTCGATCGACTGCGTGCCGAGGTAGATCAGGTGACCCATGATGCGCGAGAGCTCCATCAGGAGCACGCGGATCACCTGCGCGCGCGGCGGGGCCTCGATGCCGGCGAGCTTCTCGAGCGCGAGCGCGTAGCCGATGTTGTTCATCAACGGCTGCACGTAGTCGAGGCGGTCGGTGTGCGGGAAGAACTTGTGCCAGCCGAGCGACTCGGCGCTCTTCTCCTTGCCGCGGTGCAGGTAGCCGACCACGGGATCGCACTCGACGATGCGCTCGCCGTCGAGCGTGACGACGAGGCGCAGCACGCCGTGCGTCGCCGGGTGCTGCGGGCCCATGTTGAGCGTGAGCAGCTCGCCGTGCAGCGGGTCGTCGCCCGCGGGCGGCGCCGGGACGTACTCGAACACTTGCTTCGTGAGCGTCATTGGGCGCCCTCCGTCCATTGCTCGCGGCGCGCGCGATCCCACTCGCGGTACAGCTTGTCCGGCTCGATGCCGTGGTGGGGGAACTCCTTGCGGAGCGGGTAGTGGTCGTAGCCGTCGGGCATCAGCAGGCGGCGCAGGTCGGGGTGGCCTTCGAAGCGCACGCCGAACATGTCGAAGCACTCGCGCTCCATGTAGCCCGCGCCGGGCCACAGGTCCGTGCAGGTCGGCGCGCTCTCGGCGGGCAGCACGCAGCGCACGCGCACGCGGTCGTTGTGTTCGAGCGAGAGCAGCTGGTGGTGCAGCGCGAAGCGCGGCTCGGCCGGATAGTGGTCGATGCACGTCACGAACGAGCACATCTCGAAGCCCGCGCCGTCGCGCAGCGCGCGCAGCACGTTCTTGAGCTGCGCGAGCTCGACCTCGACCACGGGGCCGTCGGGCGACTGCGACACGCAGTGGGGGAGGGACCCGAGCGCGGCGACGAAGCGCGGCGCACTCGCGGTGGCGTTGGCGTCGCTCACGGCTTGACCTCCGTCTTGCGCGGCAGGGGCTCGCCGATCGGGAGGCGCGACTTGGGATCGTGCGCGTGCTTGTCCCACGCGCCCTTGGGCAGACCTTGGTTGGGCTGGAACACGAGCTTGCCGGTGCCCTCCTCGGGGCGCGGCGCGGTCGCCGGACCGAGCAGGCGGCCGAGCGGATCCTCGCGCTCGATCTTCTTCTGCAGCTTGAGCACCGCGTCGATCACGGCGTCGGGGCGCGGCGGACAGCCGGGCACGTACACGTCGACGGGCATGATCGAGTCGATGCCCTGCACGACCGAGTAGCTGTCGTACATGCCGCCCGAGCTCGAGCACACGCCCATTGCGACGACCCACTTCGGGTCGGGCATCTGGTCGTAGATCGTGCGCGCGGCCTGCGCCATCTTCCACGTCAGCGTTCCGGCGACGATCAAGAGATCGCACTGGCGCGGAGTGAAGCGCGCGGCCTCGGCACCGAAGCGCGCGAGATCGAACTTGGGTCCGAGCAGGCCCATCAGCTCGATGCCGCAGCACGAGAGGCCGAGCGGCATCGGCCACAGGCTGTTCTTGCGGCTCCAGTTGATCAGGAAGTCCGCGCGCGTCGCGAAGAATCCCGAGCCCTGCTGTTCATTGCTCTCCGGTCCGACCGGCTTCAGCGATCCCATTCGAGACCTCCCTTGCGCCACACGTAGGCCAGTCCGACGGCGAGCACGCCGACGAACGCGAGCACTTCGAAGAACATCACCGGTCCCAGGCCCTCCGCGGCGAACTCCTTCACCGTCGCGGCCCAAGGAATGAGGAAGATCGACTCGACGTCGAACAGGATGAACAGCACCGCGATCAGGTAGAAGTGGATCGAGAGGCGCACGCGCGCGCTGCCCTTGGGATCCATGCCCGACTCGTAGGCGTCGGCCTTGCCGATCGCGCGGCGCTTCTTGCCGAGCAGGTCGGAGATGATCAGGTTCACGATCGCGAACCCCACGACGACCAGCGCGAGGATCAGGATCGGGGCGTAGTTTCGGAGCATCGTGGGGACGCGGGAGCGCGGCCAAGGGGCTGGCTCGGTCTCTCGCGGGGTGCACCCCGTCCGCAGCGCGCGCAGCCATGGGGGTGGCTCCGACGACGCGGAACGAGGCGGTGGATGGCGGTTAGACGGGGACGAGAACCGCCTCCGGCGGGCCGCGCGGGCCCTGCGGGAACGATTCTTGGGGGCCGAGAGCATAGCGACGGCGGGGGGCCGAAGGGAACCGCGAAGCCCACCCTTCGCACGAGCGCACGGCCGCTCAGTTCACGCGCACGAACTCGCCGCCCGAAACGTCGGCCAAGGCCTCGAGCGTGCCGTTGCCCCCGCCGCCGAGCTGCACGCAGTGGAAGCGGATGCAGGTTGCCTCGCCGCTCTGCCACCAAAAGGGCCGCACCCAGCCGGCTCCCTCGGCGGTCGCGCCGTCGCAGAGCACGATCACCGTGTCCTCTTCGAGCCTCGAGAGGTCGATTTTTCCGTCCAAATCGACCCTAAGGCAGGCCTCGACGCCCAGCTTCAGGTGCGTGCCCCCATCCGGGCGCTGGTAGCCGGCCCAGCGCTGGGCCAGCTCGATGTTTGCCGCGGTGGCCGGCTGGAGCGCGTCCTTCCAGACGCGCGGCTCGCTGTCGAAGAGGACCAGCCGGAAGCGTGCCGCGGGCCCGAGCTCGCGCAGGAACGCCGCGAGCTGCTCGAGTGCCTGACCGTAGCGGGTCAGGTTTTCGCCCACGCTGGCGCCCATCGAGCCCGAGCGATCGATCAGGAAGGTCACGCGGTCGGTCGTCGGACGGAGTCCGTAGAAGCTGGCCTTCGAGCTCGGCGCCTCGGCCTGTCCAACTTCGCTCGCCAGCGAGCCTGAGCTCTTCGCGCGCCACCACAGCGACCAGCGCTCGGGGTAGGGGCCGATGTTGCGGCCCGAGCGCCGCCGCAGCTCCGCAACGAGCTCGCCCTCGACACGCTTCGAGCCGCCGCCCGCCTCGCGCCGCGCCACCCACAGGCCGAGGCTCTCGATCAGCGGCGGGACCGCGAGCGTGTCGTCGAGGCGCAGGAGCAGCGGCAGCGACCGCACCGCCGCGCGCCAGTCCGAGGAGACGAGCTCGGGCTGCACGAAGGCGACGAGCGCAGGCCCCGCGCGCCCGCTGCCGAGATCGCCCAGCGCTTGGAAG
>JBIKYW010000414.1:0-3668 GCA_044355055.1 Planctomycetota bacterium
GCGGGTTTAGCGCTCGAGCCCCTCGGGGTGCTTGCTGAGCAAGAGGACCAAGATCTCGTCCTGCTCGGGGGACTGGGATTGGCCCTCGTTCTTGACCTCGACCCGCAGCTTGAGCCCCGGGTGGACCAGGGCGGAGTAGGCCTCGAGGCTGTATTCGCGGAAGATGAGCGGTCGCTTCGTGTCTTCGCCGTGGCGGCGGGCACTGCCCGGAGGCGGAGCGGCCGCGAGCTCGGCCGTGGAGCCCGGCTCCAAGCTCGTGACGACATCGTCGAAGTGCAGCACGAACTTGTCCGCGGCGACGCTCTGCGCGCCGAGCTCGTCCCAGCGCGGCTGGGAGTCGCTGACCCAGCCCTGCAAGACGAGCAGGATCAGCGTCGCGCCGAACACGCGGAAGCTGCCGCCCCCGCCGGGCAGTCGGCGTACCGAAAGCGCCAAGGCGAGGAACAGCGCCAGCGGCGCGGCCAGCGGCAGCGCGTACCACGCGCGGTACACGCCCGAACCCGCAGTCAGAGCCACGAGCACCGCGCCCCAAATGGCCAGTGCGCCTGCGGCCGCGCGCGGAGAGACCGCGGTGGACTCCGCGACGCTTCCGGGCTGAACGCGCCAGAGTCCGACGCCGAGGATCGCAACGAGCACCAGCCCGAGCGTGACTCCGAACTCACCCTCGGGAAACCAACTCGGCGGCAGGGGCGCGAGCAGGAGCTTCGAGTAGCGCAGCCCCGCTTGGACGATGTCGCCGCCCGCCGGAAGCCCGGCTTTCGCGCCCCCACCGATGCCGTCCACCACCGCGGAACGCGCAGCGAGGAAGAGCCCGACGAGAGCGAACGGAATCCATGCAGAGCGCAGCCCCGCGACCAGACGCGCAGAGCGCGTGCCCTGCGAGCAGAGAGCGACGAAGCTGAACACGAGCAACGGCGCGAGGGCGCCGGTCTCTTTGGAAGCCACAGCGGCGAGCGCGGCAAGTGCGGCGCCGATGCTGCGCTGTCCCGGCTTGCCGAGCGCGAGCACGAGCGCGAGCAGCGTGAACGCGAGCGCCATCGAGTCCGCGCGGCGCGGCGGCAGGGCGAGCACCTCGAAGTGCACCGGATGCAACAGAAACACGAGGCCCGCGAACCAAGCCCAGCCCTTGCGCGGCTCGCCGAGCAGCTTCCGCGCCAAGATCACGACGAACGTCGCATTCAGAACGGTGAATGCAAAGTCCGTCACGTGATAACCCAGCGGCTCGAGGCCCCAGAGCGCGTAGTCGAGGCCGAAGGAGAGGTGCACGAGCGGTCGCCAGTAGTGTCCGCCCGGGAAGCGCCCGCCCATCAACTCGCTCGAGAGCGAGTGACCGAGCTCTTCCAAGTTCGAGAAGCGGCCCGCGTCGATCAGCGGATAGGTGTCCCACGCGAACAGCCCGAGATCGAACACGCTGCCCCACGCGAGGAACGCGAGGGCCAGCGCCGCGAACAGCGTCCCCAGATTCAGCCGCGCCGCGAGCCCCGCGCTATTGGGCATAACCCGTCTCCTTCAAGCGACTCTTGACCTCTTCCATGTCGACGTCGCGGTAGTCCGCCGCCGACGGACGATAGCCGCGCCGCGCGGCGGGATCCTCGGTCTCCTTGGGGCGCGCGACCGTGATCGGACGCGCGAACGACTCCGCGCGCACCGCACCGCTGAGCTCCGCGTACACCGGCAAATCGAGCAGGGCGAGCACCGTCGGCGCGAGGTCGAAGATCGACACGCTGCCGCGCTCAGGTTGGCGCAGGAAGCTCGGCCCCGCCGCGATCCAGATTCCCTCGAGGTGGTGGTCGGGATAAGGCCGTGCATGCTCGCCATAGGGAACGCGCACAGGCTCCGAACGGGCCGCGATCGTCGAGTCGAGCTCGAAGATGAGGTCGGGAACGATCGAGGAGAAGGGGCCGGGGTAGAGCTCCGCACCACGGTACACGCGGCGCACGATCGGCTCCGCGCGGCCGGGTGCGCGCCAGTCGAGCAGCGCGCGCTCGATGCGCGCGAGCGTCGCATCGACCTCGCTCGCTGCGACCGCTCCGAGGGGCTCGCGCCCCTTCACGTTGAGCCGGATCCCGCCATAGTTCGCCTCGCACACGCCGCCGAACGCGAGCGTGCGCTCCATGTCGAGCATCGAGAGCAGAGCGGCATGCTCGGTCGCGCGCCGCTCGGCGAGGTTCTCGGACTCGCGCGGCAGCTCGACGCTGCGCTCGCTCGGAGCGGCGAAGCCCTGCTCGATCAGCCACGGATGGATGAAAAAGCTCCGCTGGTACGGATAAAAACCGTGATCGCTCATCAGGATCACGTCGACGTCCTTTCCCACCGTCGCGAGCAGGCGACCGAGCGTCGCGTCGAGCAGCTCGTAGTGCGGCGCCACGGGCCCGTCGAGGCGCGCGTCGTAGTTGCGATGACACCACACGTCGAGGTCCTTGAAGACGACCATCGCGAGGCTCCAGTCCTCGTCGCGCAGCATTTCGTGCAGCACCTGTTCTTTGATCTCGAGTTGCTGCTTCACGCGCTCGAAGGTGACCTCCTGCTTCTCGCGCCACGCCCCGAGATCGGGAACGAAGCCGCGCGCGCGCAGCTGCTGCGTGAGCGCCTTGGGATACGCGTAGTCGGCATCGAACGGCGAGAGCATGCCCGCGACCATCACGCCCTCGACCTTCTCGGGCGGGAACGTCACCGGCACGCCGAACGTGAGCGAACGCAGCCCGTGCCAGCCGAGGATGCGCCACAGGGGTGCGGCTTGGTTCGAGCGCGAGCTGATGAGCTGTACGTCGTAGCTTCCTTCGACCGGCTCGAAGAAGGAGTACACCCCGTTTTCTCCCGGCCCTTTGCCTGTCACGGCACCGACCCAAGCTGCCGACGAAATCGGCACCTTGGTCGACTCGAGTCGCGCGCTCGAGCCGCGCTCGAGGAGCTTGCGCACGTTGGGCAAGCGACCCTCGGCGAGCAGCGGATCGATCATCGCGTAGGTCGCGCCGTCCCAGCCGATCACGAGCACGCGGCGCGCGGGCTTGCCGCGGCCCGGCGTGAAGAAGTAGCCCACGGTCGCGACCAAGGCGAAGACGAGCACGACGAGCAAGAGCGCCCGTGTGTTGCCCTGCCGCGAGCGGACTCCTTCCCTACAAGTCATCGCGCCGATGCTAGCCATCGCTTCGCCGCGGATTCCACAGCGAGCAGCGCCGAATCGCGCTCCGTCAGAGCGAGCGCGCGACGCGGAACGCGTAGTAGCCGTTGCGCTCGTGGGGCTCGATCTTGTAGCGGGCCGAGGAGCGGCAATCGCGTGCGGGAATGACCCACGAACCACCGCGCACGACGCGTCGTTCTCCGTACGGCGGGCCCACCGGATCGACTGCGGCGGCGGGCTTCGCGTAGGTGTCCGGCGCATAGAAGTCCGCGCACCACTCCCACACGTTTCCGTGCATGTCGTAGAGCCCCCACGCGTTGGGGAGCTTCTGCCCGACGGGATGGGAACGACAGCCCCACCCACCGGAGTTGAAGGCCTTGTTGAAGTCCCACGCCGTGTCCAGCGGAAGCGACGCGTCACCGCTGTTCGCGAAGTACCAGCCGTGAGCGTCGAGGGCGAGCACGTCGTCGCCGAAGCTGTAGGACGTCGTCGTCCCCGCGCGGCAGGCGTACTCCCACTCCGCTTCCGTCGGCAGTCGCCAGACCCG
>JBIKYW010000415.1:0-3658 GCA_044355055.1 Planctomycetota bacterium
CAAGTGCGAGCGCTGCCCCAGCGTCTGACCCTGCGATACCGCGTAGTTGGGCACGGGCAGGATGCCCTCGCCCGCGTTGGGGTTGGTTCCGCCAGTGCTGAGAAGGGCGGATGTCAGCGAGACGAGCAGCGCGGGGTGAGCCATGGTTTTCTCGGGATCGTGCGGAGCTCAGAGACCAATGTTCTTCGGCGGATAGACCTTGAAGGTCTGGATGTGTCCGCGCAGCTCTGCGCCCAGCGACACCAAGAACGCGTTGAGTCGGTGGCCGACCGGCGTCTCTTCTTTCGGATCGATGTAGAGGTTGTAGATCCAGGGCGCGAGACCGGTCTTCTTGGCCACGGACATGTCGAGCTCGAGCCACGGCTGCTCGGCCTCGATGACCGACTGATGCAGCTTGTACTCGTACATGCGGACGGCCATCGGTTCGGCCTGACACCACATGAACACCTTCTCCCGGTTGGACTGGCCCTTGTCCGCGAGGAGGAACGAGGTCTGGTCGATGCCGTCGATGTAGCGATCCGTCGGGATCGCGTCCGATGCGCCGGCCAGAGTGAGCGACGTGTTGTAGAGGTCCATCAAGTCGAACAGCCCATCGCTCGTGCGGCCGGGTGCGATCATGCCCTTCCAATACGCGATGCCCGGCACGCGCACGCCGCCTTCCCAAGCCGTGCCCTTGGCGCCGCGGAACGGCGTGTAGCCGCTGTCCGGCCACGAGTCGAGCTGCGGCCCGTTGTCCGACGTCACGAACACGAACGTGTTCTCGAGCACGCCCGCCCGCTCGAGCGCCGACACGATCTCACCGATGTACGCGTCGACCTCGACCACGGCGTCCTTGTAGGGGTAC
The DNA here is from genome assembly GCA_044355055.1 of Planctomycetota bacterium. Classification (GTDB taxonomy): domain Bacteria; phylum Planctomycetota; class UBA1135; order UBA1135; genus F1-120-MAGs118. The sequence goes on from JBIKYW010000415.1 coordinate 845, forward strand.
TTGCTCGACGACTTCCCCTCGAACTCAGGGAGCGGGAAGTTGTCGGCGTGGCACTTCGCGAAGCAGTGCTCGAGGAAGAACGGTCGGTCGCCCTTCGAGAGCTCCGCGATCTTCGAGAGCGTGAACTCCTTGAACATCGCGTCGCCCTTGGCGATGTCGTCGAGCGAGTCGACCTCCATCACCGTCTCGGTCTTGCCGCCCTTCCAGCCGTGGACGAGCGCCTCACTCGAGCCGGTTTGCTTCAGCATCTCGAGTCGCTCCGGGTTGAGCACGAGGTCGGGATAGCGACGCTTGTCGACGTGCTGCGAGAGCTCCTTCTGCGCCTCGTAGACGCCGTAGAACTCGTCGAAGCCGACATCGTGCGGGCGCATGCCTTCGACGCTGCCGACGTGCCACTTGCCGCTGAGCACGGTCGCGTAGCCACGAGCCCCGAGGCTCGCCGCGAGCGAGACCTCGCTCTGCCACGGGTTGGCGGTGATGTGATCGCCCGCGAGGATCGGGCGCGTGAGGCCGGTGCGCGCGGGTAGGCGACCGGTCAGGATCGCGGAGCGCGTCGGGGTGCACGTCGGCTGCGAGTAGCACGACGTGAGGCGCAGGCCTTCGCTCGCGAGTCGGTCCATGTTGGGCGTCGCCGCGCCCACCAGCTCGCCTCCGCCGTAGCAGCCGGGATCGCCGAAGCCGAAGTCATCGATCACGAACCAGACGATGTTGGGCTTCTTGCCGGTCTTGGCTTCGAGCGCCTTGAGCTTCGCGGCGGCCTCCGCGGCGTCGCCTTCGTGCACGAGCGCCGGCTCCATGTGCGCGAAGGTGCGCTTCGCCTTGCTCAGCACCGACGGCGCTGCGAACGGGATCTTCGGCGCGGGCGCGGCTGCCGCGGGCTGTTGCAGGGCAGGGAGCGGCAGGGCCAGAGCGGCGGCGGACGAGAGAAGGAGCAGCATGGCGCAGGTTCCGGGTGGGGGCCGCGCGGACCACGGGTGCCGCGCTTTTGGGGAAGGCGACAATAGCGGCGCAAGGCGCGCCCGGGGACTCTCCGGGCGAGTTGTATCGCCCGGCATCCGAGCGCGGCGCGCGTGCGTAGAACTTGGCTCATGCAGTGTTTCACGAAAGAACTGCGCAAGCGCGCGGGCAAGGTGGGGCGGCGGCGTTGGCTGTACGTGCCCTATGACCAGCTGAGCGAGAAGCTCGGGCCGCTCGCGCGCGAGCCCAAGAATGAGCTCGGCGTGGTGCTGGTCGAGAGCCCCTGGAAGGCGGCGCAGCGGCCCTACCACCGACAGAAGCTCGCGCTCGTTCTCGCGAACCAGCGGCACTTCGCGCTGGAGCTTGCCGAACACGGTGTCGCCGTTCGCTACGTGGTGCACGACGGACCGTATCGCGAGGCGCTCGCGCCGCTCGCGAAGGAGCTCGGCACGCTGCGCTGCATGGAGCCCGCGGAGCGCGAGCTGCGCGTTGATCTCGCGCCGCTCGTGAAGAAAGGCGCGCTGGAGTTCCTCCCGCACGAAGGTTGGCTCACGACGCGCGAGCAGTTCATCGCGGGCGCGGGCGAGAGCGCACCATGGCGCATGGATGCGTTCTACCGCGAGGTGCGGCGCACGAGTGGCATCTTGATGGAGAAGGGCAAGCCCGTCGGCGGCAAGTGGAGCTTCGACGCCGAGAATCGCCGCGCGTGGAAGGGCGAGCCGCCCGCGCCGACGCCGCCGCGGTTCGAGCCCGACGCGATCACGCGCGAGGTCGGCGAGCTCGTCGAGACGCGCTTCGCGAAGCACCCGGGCGAGCTGCGGCTCGACGTGCTGCCCGTGACGAAAGACGACGCCGAGACGCTCTGGAAGTGGGCACGCACGGAGTGCTTGCCGCACTTCGGTCCCTTCGAAGACGCGATGAGCACGCGCTCGAGCGGCTTGTTCCACACGCGCATCGCGCCGCTCGTGAACCTGCACCGCCTGCTACCGCGCGATGTGGTCGACGGCGCGCTGCGCGCGCGCATCGACCTCGCGAGCCAAGAAGGTTTCGTGCGACAGGTGCTCGGCTGGCGCGAGTTCGTGCGCCACGTGCACCGCGAGACGGATGGATTCCGCACGCTCGCGCCCGACGCGCGACCGAGCGTGCTCGACGCGCACCAGCCCTTGCCTGCGGCATTCTGGGGCGAGAAGCGCTCGGGCCTCGCATGCCTCGACAGCGTCGTAGCCGACGTCTGGCGCGAGGGCTGGACGCACCACATCCCGCGCCTGATGGTGCTCGCGAATCTCGCCACGCTCTTCGATCTCGAGCCGCGCGAGGTCGCCGACTGGTTCTGGGTCGCCTACACCGACGCCTACGACTGGGTGGTCGAGCCCAACGTGCTCGCGATGGGCATGTACGCAGTGGGGGGCATGATGACGACCAAGCCCTACATCTCCGGCGCCGCGTACATCGAGCGCATGAGCGACTACTGCAAGGGCTGTCGCTTCGATCCGAAGAGCACGTGCCCGATCACGCCGCTCTACTGGGCCTTCCTCGCGCGCCATGGCGCGCAGCTCACGGCCAGTGCGCGGATGGACATGCCGCTGCGCAGCGCCGCAAAGCGCACACCCGCTCAGCGCGCCCGCGACCGAAGCGTGTTCGAGCAAACGCTCTCGGCGCTGCTCGACGGCCGTGAAGTGCCGCCCGCGCAGGGCGTAGCGAAGAGCTAGCGCGAAGCCGCGCGGGAGCCGCTCCGGAGTGCGGTTCCAAGAAAACAGCGCGGGGCCGCTCTCAGGAAGCAGCCCCGCGCCTTCGGCACAGGAGCAGGCACGCCCACTCAGGAAGAGCGCACCCATTCGGTCCGGGGCTGCGCTCGGA
>JBIKYW010000416.1:0-3649 GCA_044355055.1 Planctomycetota bacterium
GGCAACGGCGGGAAGAGCGAGCCGAGCCTCGTGCGGCCCTGAGCGCGCGCGGGCTGGCCTCCCGCGCGGGCCGCTCGCGTTGGACGGCCTCGGAGTGAGTTGATAGCCTCCCACGCTGTTTTCGCGCCGCGCCCCGCCAGGGCTCGTCGCCAAGTCCCATTTCGACAAGAGAATCCCCGCTATGTTCCAGCCCTTCGTACACCTCGCGTTGCTCGCCGCCGCCCACGCAGCGGAAGCTGCCCCCAGCGTCCCTTCGTTCGTCGCAGAGCCGATCGTCCAAGACGCAGCCCCGGCTCCCGCAGCTCCGGCGTGGACGGGCAACATCTCCGCCGGCTTCGTGATGACGGACGGCAACTCCGAGATGCGCCAAGCCAACGCGAGCGCGGATGCGACGCTCAAGCGCGAGAACGACGCCTTCACCCTCGGCTTCTTGTGGGTCTACGCGGAGAACAACAACGCGCCCAACACGGACTGGACGCTGACGGACCGCAAGACCTTCGGGCGCGGCAAGTACGACTATTTCTTCGCCGAGAAGACCTATGCCTACGGATTGGCGACGGCGGAGAACGACCTGCTCCAGGACATCAGCCTGCGGTGGACGGCCGGCGCTGGTCTCGGTCATCAGTACCTGGACACCGACACGTGGAAGTTCGCCGTCGAAGCTGGTCTCGCCTTCCTCGACACCGACTACAAGAACGCGACCGACACCGACGATCTGACCGTGCGCGGCTCGACGAATACGGCCTACAAGGCGAGCGATACGTGGAGTTTTGCGCACATCCTCGAGGCCTATCCCTCGGTCGAGGACGCGGAAGACGTGTATGGCCGCTCGCAGCTCACCGCCGACGCGAAGCTCAGCGAGAACATGCTGGCGTCCTTCAAGTGGGTGCTCGACTACGACAACACGCCCGTCCCCGGCAACGATCGCGTGGACAACCGCTACCTCCTGTCGGTCGGCTGGAAGTTCTGAGAACCCAACAAGGAGCTCTCACCATGGGAATGATGCAGGAATTCCGCGACTTCGCGGTCAAAGGCAATGCGATCGACCTCGCGGTCGGTGTCGTGATCGGCGCCGCCTTCGGCAAGATCGTCAACTCGATCGTCAACGACATGCTGATGCCGATCGTCGGTTTCCTCACGGGTGGCGTCGACTTCAAGGGGCGCTTCCTCGCGCTCGACGGCAAGGACTACGAGACCCTCGAGAAGGCCCTCGAAGCGAAGGCTCCGGTGCTCGGCTACGGAAACCTTCTGCAGTCGATGCTCGAGTTCGTGATCGTCGCTTTCTCGATCTTCCTGATGGTGCGCTCCATCAATCGCATGCGCGCCGCCGGAGAAGCGAAGAAGTCGTAGCGCGAGCTCGCGACCTGCGAGCTCGATGGAATCTCGCGGGGACGTGCGGCTGCCAAGCCGCGCGTCCCCGCGCGGTCTTACTGCGGCAGCTCGGCGACCAACGCCTCGCGCTGCACCTCGGCCATCACGCGCCGAATCGTCGCGGCGGACAGACGGCTTCCACGCAGCGCGAGGTTGTGCTCTTCGAAGAGCTCGAGCTCGGGGACGCCGAACCATAGCTCCGGAGAGGGCGAGCCCGTCGGCTGCGCGCGCCATGCGAGCTCGCCGTCCATCGATGCGCTCTCGAGTGCGTTCAGCCTCTGCGCGGCCAGCTCGAGCTGCGGCCGCGGCAGCGGCGTGCGACTGGGCAGGTCGAACCAGGAGAGCGTGTTGATGAGAAAGCGCGCGAGGGTTCCGCGCGACGTCTCTTGCACGAAGAGCACGCGGTCTTGCTCGGTCGAGCCGAACAGCGCGTGGCGACCGGGCGCGCCTGCGATGAACGCGTCGGGTTTGGCGGTCCAAACGGTCCAGTCGAGGTGCACGAGGTCGTCGCGCAGGCACGTGCTGAGTTCGCCGCGCTCGGCGAGGGCGCGCTCGACACGCTCGCCCCACAGGGCTTTCCACGGGGTCAGGTCGTCGGCGAGGAGCGTCGGCAGCAGCGCGAGCAGTGCCTCGGTCGCGCGTTGATGCCGGCCGAGGGAGTCGAGCCCCGCGAGCTCGCTCGCGATGGGAGAGCGCGCAGGATCGGCGTACGCCGCAACGATCGCATCGATCGCGAGTGCGCGCTCGCTGGGGAACGCGAACATGTCGCCCGCGCGCGCAGCGTCGAGCAGCTCACGCTCGTGCGCGAGCGCGAGCTCGGGGTGTCGCACCGCGAACAGCGCGCAGGTCCCGTCCGTGTCGTAGTGGTTGTTCGCGATCGCGACAGCGCCGCCAGCCCAGCGCGCGCGTTCGGCGGCAGGGAGCCGCGCAAACGCGAGCGCCGAGCCCGTCGAGAGGTCGTGGCGGAACTCCGCGGGTGTGCGGTTGCCGGGCCAGTGGCTGAGGTTCAGCCCCGGAGCGTCGAAGGCCCCGTCGACCGAGAGCACCGGCTCGGTCGGGGTTGCACGCAGGATGCGGACCGGCAGCTCCAAGCGAAACGCTCGTCGCGGCGCGCCTTCAGCGCACCTGCTCCGGCTTGAGTTCCGGCTGCTGCTGGACCAGCTCCTGCCACTTCTTGAGTCGGCGCAGGTTGTCGGCCGAGTCGCGCTTGGCGATTTCGACCACCGCGCGGTCATCGGGCGAGATGTCCGTGCGCGCGAGCTCGGCGAGCGCGAGCTGGTTCGAGAGCTTGTACATCTCCTCGACGCGGTCGTACTCGCGGTTCAAGTAGTAGTGCAGCATCACCGCGGTGTCGTTGACGATGTTCGGGTCCTTGGGCTTGAGCTCGAGGGCACGCTCGTAGGCCGCAAGGGCGCGATCCCACAGCTCCTGCAGCACTTCGGGGTCCGGCTTCGCTCCACGCTTCATGCGCAGCGCATCACCTTGGTCGCGGACGAAAAGTCCGAGGTTGTTCCAGTGCCGTGCCTCGCCGGGCTCGAGTTGCGTGAAGAGCGCGCAGATCATCGCTGCGTCTTCGTTGCGCAACGCGCCCTTTTGCTTCTCAGGATCCACGCACCACGCGATCAGTCCGCTCAGCACGCTGCGGTTGCGGTCGAGGTCGCCCGCGATCGTCTGAACGAGCCCTTCTGCGTCGAGCTGGCGGAACTTGACGAGTCCTTCGATCGCCTCGGCGTAGCGCTGCTGGGAGAACGCGGCGCGGTAGACGTAGTACCAGGAGTTCACGAACGCCGGCCACAGGCGCACCGCGTTGCGGAAAGAGGCCTCGCACTCGGCCCACTTCGCGTTTTCGAACTGCGCGAAGCCTCGCCACCACGAGGCCGTCGCGTTGCGGGCATCGCTCTCTCCAGCGCGAGCGGTGAAGCGCGCACTGCCTTCCTCGCACATCGCGAGGAAACCCACGGAACCGAGCAGCGCGTACGCCTTTGGGAAGTCGATGCGCGAAGGATCCCATGCGAGCGCGTTGGCGAAGCTTGCCCCCGCGCCGACCTTGTCTTCCTTCCAGCCCTTCAAGTAGCCCATCTGGACGTGCACGTCCGCGAGCAGCGACTGTCGCGCGAGCATGTCCGGCGTGCCGAGGAGGACGATGGCCTTTTCAAAGGCCGCGTACGTGGAGTTCCACAGCTTGTCCTTCGCCGCCGCGTCTTGTTCCGCGACGTAGGCCGAGAAGTGGACGCGGCCTTGGATGACCTGCGCCTCGGGGTTCGAGCGATCGAACGCG
>JBIKYW010000417.1:0-3648 GCA_044355055.1 Planctomycetota bacterium
GCGCGGACGGAGGCGGTGCAGCCGGAAACGGATCGGTCTTGGGCGCAGAAAGCGGGGCGGCGCTCTCCCCCACGGTCGCGGCGGGTCCAGCGGTCGCGGCGGGTCCAGCGGTCGCGGCGGGTCCAGCGGTCGCGGCGGGTCCAGCGGTCGCGGCGGATGCGGGGCGCGGCGCGGCACTCGTCCCGCTGGGCGCAGGAGCGGCGGCGGAGGGCGGCGGAAGCGGGCGGTCGGCGGACACGGGCGGCGAGAGCGGAGCGCTGCGTTAGTCGCGGCCGCCGTGGGCGAAGAGCTCGTCCTCGGGGCCGTCCTCGTCGGGCTCGGGCTTCTGGCGCGTGAAGAGGGCGCGCACGGCTCCGGCGAGGGCGAAGCCTTGGAAGGCGAGGAACAGGACGGGGATCGGCGCGGCGAAGAGGAGGAAGGCGGCGAAGACCGCGTAGACCAGGAGGAAGAACGAGCCGCGGCGCGTGAGGAACGAGACGGCGTGCACGTAGCGGACGCGGCTCACCATCAGGGTGCCGTAGAGCGGCAGGATGCAGGCGATGAGCGGCAGCACCCACCACGGCATCACTTCGACGCGCAGGGAGGGCAGCAGATCGAAGAGCTGGCCGACGGGCGTCGGGCCGGCGGCGTCGAGCTCGAGCTGCGGACGGCGCAGCACGAGGTAGAGCAGCAGCGTGGAAACGACCGCGCCCGCCGCGGCCGGAGAGGGCAGGCCCTTGAAGTCCTGATGGCTCGACTCGTCGGTCGAGGTCTCGAGGTTGAAGCGGGCGAGGCGCAGGATCGCCATCAGGGCGAAGGCCGCGGCGGCGATGAAGTGCAGGCGCGGGTGGCCGGTGTAGCCGAGCAGCGGGGCCTCGTGCTCGATCAGGACCTTGGCAAGGATCGCGGGGGTGACGCCGAAGGTGAGCGCGTCCGAGAACGAGTCGAGCTGGGCGCCGAACTCGCTCGCGCCGCCGACCAAGCGCGCCACCTTGCCGTCGAGGGCGTCGAACACCATCCCGAGGAAGACGAGCAGGCAGGCCGCCTCGAGCTTGCCGTAGAACTCCCCCGCTCGGGCCGGATCGCCGGCGAGCACGAGCGCGTCGATCGCCTTGGCGATCGCGAGCAGCCCGCAGAACGCGTTGGCGAGCGTGAGCAGGTTGGGGAGCACGGTGACGCGGCGCATGGGTGTCTCGTGACCTCGGAGAGGATACGCATCGGCCACCCTGCCGCGCGAGGAGGTGCGAACGGCGTGGCGAGCGAGACCTACGCACCATGGCCCGCGCCGAGTGCGCGACGTCCGCAACGCTCGAATCGTCCGCCGGATCGTCCCCCAGACCGCCCGACGGACCGCGGCCGGGAGCGAGGCCGGTCGACGCAGCGAGCGCGCGTCGAGCCGCAGCGCGCCGCGCGGGCGACGAGCGACCTCTGGAACCGCGCGCGGCGATCCCTACCATCTCTCCCATGAGCGAGATCGTCGATCTGCATGGCCGCGAGGTGCTCGACTCCCGCGGCAACCCGACCGTCGAAGTCGAAGTGGTGCTCGAGTCCGGCGCGACCGGCTCGGCCATGGTTCCCTCGGGCGCCAGCACGGGCCACTACGAAGCGCACGAGCTGCGCGACGGTGGCAAGCGCTATGGCGGCAAGGGCGTCCTCAAGGCGGTCGAGAATGTGAACGAGGAGATCGCGCGCGAGCTCGTCGGCATCGACGCGCTCGACCAAGCGGGCCTCGATCGTGCGATGCTCACGCTCGACGGCACGCCCAACAAGGCGCGCCTCGGTGCGAATGCGATGCTCGGCGTCTCTCTCGCTGTCGCGCGCGCCGCGGCGGACGAGTCGGGCCTGCCGCTGTACCGCTACGTCGGCGGCTCGATGGCGAACGTCCTGCCCGTGCCGATGATGAACATCCTGAACGGCGGCAAGCACGCCGACAACAACGTCGACCTGCAGGAGTTCATGGTCATGCCGTTCGGCGCGACCTCCTTCGCCGAAGGACTCCGCATGGGCGTCGAGGTGTTCCACGCGCTGAAGGGCGTGTGCAAGCAGAAGGGCTACAACACCAACGTCGGCGACGAAGGCGGCTTCGCGCCGGACCTGAAGTCGAACGAAGAGGCGATCGAGCTGATCCTCGCCGCGAGCGAGAAGACGGGCCTGAAGCCCGGGCGCGACGTGCGCATCGCGATCGACGCGGCCTCGGCGGAGTTCCTGCACGACGGCAAGTACGTCGTCGAAGGCAAGGGCGTGAGCTCGCTCGAGATGGTCGAGCTCTACGCGAGCTGGTGCGCCAAGTACCCGATCTTCTCGATCGAAGACGGCCTCGACCAAGACGACTGGGAAGGCTGGCAGGCGCTGACGGCGAAGCTCGGTGCCAAGGTCCAGCTCGTCGGCGACGACCTGTTCGTGACCAACGTCGCGCGCCTGCGCACCGGCATCGAGAAGAAGGCCGGCAACGCGGTGCTCGTCAAGGTGAACCAGATCGGCACGCTCACCGAGACGCTCGACACGATCGCGCTCGCGCACCGCAGCGGCTATCGCTGCGTCATGAGCCACCGCTCGGGCGAGACCGAGGACACGACGATCGCGGACCTCGCGGTCGCCACGAACTGCGGCCAGATCAAGACCGGCGCGCCGTGCCGCTCCGACCGCGTCGCGAAGTACAACCGACTGCTGCGCATCGAAGAAGAGCTCGGCGCGCAGGCCACCTACGGGGCGCAGCTCCTCGCCTAAAGGAACCCGATGAGCGACGTCCTCACTCCGCCGCCGCCGAAGTCGAGCGAGCCTCGCGCCGAGGCTCCGGCCGCAACCGCGGCGCTGCCGTTCGACGCTCCCCCCGCGACGCCGAGCCTGCGCGCGCGCGCGGCGCTCGTCGGCAACAAGCTCGCCTACTGGGCGCCCGTTTGGGTGCCGATGGTCGTCCTCGCACAGGTTGCGTTGGGCGGTCTGCGCCCCGCGCTCGCCGAGAGCCGACGCCTCGACCGCGAAGAGGTGCGCATGGCCGAGCGGCTCGACCGCGAGCTCGCGGAGTCCGCGCAGCTCGAGCGCGCGCTGCAGGCGCAAGACGATCCGATCTTCCTTGAGCGCGAGCGTCGACTGCTGCGACAGGCCGACGGTCCGCTCGGCAAGAAGTAAGCCCGCCATGCGCCCGCAAGCGGCGCGGACGTGCGCGTGCGCGCTCGCGGCGGCGCTCTTCTCGAGCGCGCCGAGCTCGGCAGTCCAAGTCGACGCGTCGAGCGCCCAGCTGCGCGGCGCCGAAGGCGCGCTCGACAACGACGCGTTCCTGCCGAGCTCGACGGCGGCTGCCGAGGCGCTTGCGCGCTTCGATCGCGCGCGCGCGGAGCTCGATGCGCGCGCCTTCGACGAGGTGACACAGCGCGCGTGGACGCTGGCTCTCGACGAGCTCGAGCGCGCGTTGCGCGAATCTGCGACCGGCGACGGCGTCGCGCCGCTCGCGGTCGGCACCGAACGCGCCGTGATCGCCGAGCTCGACGTCGATGGCACACTCGATCCGAAGCTCGATCGGCGACGCGAGGGTGTCGAGAGCGCGGTGCGACGTCGGCTCGCGGCGCTGCCCGAACGCGCGCGAACGCTGTGGTCGAGCGTCGTGGGCGCGCGCGGCGAAGAGCGTCTCGCGCGGGCGCGCAGCTCGCGCACGGACCTCGCCGAGATCGA
>JBIKYW010000418.1:0-3630 GCA_044355055.1 Planctomycetota bacterium
GTGGAGTGGACATTTCGATGGGGAGCCCCCCCGTGGCCGCGAAAGCGATTCCCGCGGGACCTCTGCTGCCGCTCGGGCTCTTTTTCGTGTTCAATCTCCGCCCAATGTCGCCCTCCGCCACCCACGCCCACCCCTCTCCCCGACGGGGCTCGGCAGAGGCCCACGTCGCCGTGATCGGCGGGGGGCACGCGGGGATCGAGGCGACCCTCGCGGCGGCCCGAGCGGGTGCGCGCGTGACGCTCGTGACGATGCGGGCCGACCGGATCGGCGAGATGAGCTGCAACCCTGCCATCGGTGGCCTCGGCAAGGGGCAGCTCGTGCGCGAGGTCGACGCGCTCGGCGGGGCGATGGGCGAGCTTGCCGACGCCACGGGCATCCAGTTCAAGATGCTCGGCACGGCGAAGGGCGTTGCGGCGCAGGGGCCGCGCTGCCAGTCGGATCGCCACCGCTATCGCGAAGCCGCGACCGCGCGAGTTCGGGCGCACGGCAACGTGGAGGTGATCGAGAGCACGGTCGCGGGGTTGTTGCTGCGAGCCGAGCCGCAGTGCACCGCGGTGTGCGGCGTGCGGCTCGGCGATGGACGGGAGCTGCAGGCCGATGCGGTCGTGGTGACGACGGGCACGTTTCTCCGGGCGGTGATGCACACGGGCGAGGCTCAGTCGAGCGGCGGGCGCGTGGGGGAGTCGACCTCGCAGGGGATTTCCGCCGACCTCGCCGGCCTCGGGTTGACGCTCGGTCGGCTGAAGACCGGCACCCCGCCCCGACTCGCGCGCGACTCGATCGACTGGGAGCGCACGAAGCCCGAGCGCGGCGATGCGCGGCCGCAGCCATTCTCCCACGCGACGGACCCGCGCCAGTTTCCGCGCCTGACCCAGGTGCTCTGCCACCTCACGCAGACCAACGCGCGCACTCACGAGTTGATCCGTGCCAACATCCATCGGGCGCCCATGTACGCGGGCCGCATCCAAGGTGTCGGGCCGCGCTACTGCCCTTCGGTCGAAGACAAGGTGATGCGCTTCGCTGACAAGGAGAGCCATCCGATCTTCTTGGAGCCGGAGGGGCTCGACACCGACGTGGTCTACATCAACGGCGTGTCGACTTCGCTCCCCGCAGAGGTGCAGCACGCGTTCGTGCACACGATCGAAGGGCTCGAGCGCGCGGTGTTCCTGCGCGAGGGCTACGCCGTCGAGTACGACTTCGTTCTCCCGAGCCAGCTCGACCGGACGCTCGCGGCTCGCGCGGTGCCGGGTCTCTTCCTCGCCGGACAGATCAACGGGACCTCGGGCTATGAAGAGGCGGCGGCGCAAGGCCTCGTCGCGGGCGCGAACGCTGCGTTTTGGGCTCTCGACCGCGCGCCGCTCGTTCTCGGGCGCGACCAAGCCTACATCGGAGTGTTGATCGACGATCTCGTCGTGGCGCAGCCCACCGAGCCCTATCGCATGTTCACGTCGCGCGCGGAGCATCGTCTGCTCCTGCGCTGGGACAACGCGGATCGCCGCTTGGTGCCGCTGGCCCATGGTCTGGGGCTCGCGGACGCGACGGCACTCGAGCGATTGAGAGCGCGGGAAGCGCGCGTGGCTCAGGCGCTGGCTGTGCTCGGCCAGTCGCGTTCTTCCGCGCACGCGAACAAGCCATGGTCCGAGGTTCTGCGGCGACCTGAAGTGACGCTGGAGGTCGTCGAGTCGGGCTGCGAGGCGTTTGCGGCGCTCGGGCTCGCCTACGACGAGCGCGTCGCCGTCGAGAGCGAAGTCAAGTACGCGGGCTACATCGCTCGGGAGCGCGAGCAGGTCGAGCGCCTGCGCCGCCAAGAAGAAGTCGAGATTCCGCGCGACTTCGACTACGACGCGTTGCGCGGGCTCGCGAACGAAGCCCGCTCGCGCCTCGCCTCGCTGCGGCCTCGCACGCTTGGACAAGCGGCTCGCATCGCGGGGGTGCGCCCTCCCGACGTCGCGCTGCTCGCGATCCACGTTCAGCGCGCGCGCGGCGAGTGACGTCCTACGTGCCCTTGCGGAGCACGACGGTCTTGATCGTCTGGAACAGGATCGAGAGGTCGAACAGGAACGACTGGTTCTTGATGTAGAACAGGTCGTACTGGAGCTTCTGCAGCGCGTCCTGCACGGTGTTGCCGTACGGATAGTTGATCTGCGCCCAGCCCGTGACCCCGGGCTTCACGATGTGCCGCTGGTTGTAGTAGGGGATCTGGCGCGCGAGATCGTCGCAGAAGACCTGTCGCTCGGGCCGCGGCCCGACGAGCGACATGTGGCCCCAGAGCACGTTGAAGAGCTGCGGCAGCTCGTCGAGGCGCGTCTTGCGGATGAAGCGGCCGATGCGCGTGATGCGCGGGTCGTCTTTCGTCGCCCACACGGGGCCCGTGGACTTCTCCGCGTCCGTGCGCATGCTGCGGAACTTGTAGAGGGTGAACTGCGCCCCGTTGAGCCCCACGCGCTCTTGGCTGAAGAGCGCCGGCCCCTTCGAGTCGAGCTTGACGAGGAGCGCCGTGAGCGCCATCAGCGGCCACGTGAGCAGGATTCCGATCGAAGCGAGGAGAACGTCGCTGCTGCGCTTGGCGGTGTCCGAGCGGTGGGAGCGCGCAAAACCCTCGTTGAAGATCAGGTAGGAAGGCCGCATCGCCTCGACCGCCAGCTTGCCCGTGACCTGTTCGTACAGCGCCTCGCGCTCGCGCACTTCCGTGCCTGCGAGTCGGCAGCGCAGGAGGTCGTCGGTCGGGAGGTTGCCGCGGCGGTCTTCGAGGGCGACCACCACGACGTCGACGTGCAATCGCTCGACGAGCTCGAGCAGGTTGCGCCGAGGCTCGGACTTCGCTGTGGATTCCACTGCGCGCTCCTCGAGGGGTTCGAGGAGCAGCGTCGCCAAGGCCGCCTCGCTCAAAGCCTCGACCTCTTCGGTGAGCGTGACCCGCGGAGTGCTCGCGCGGTGGCTCGCACGTGCGACGGAACCTCCATCGGCCGGTGACGCTCGCTCCGCCTTGGAGGCGTTGCCTTCGGGCAACATGCCCACCACTTCGTAGCCGGAGTCGGGGTGCTCTCCGATGACGTGGGCGAGGGAGCGAGCTTGCGGTCCCGCGCCGAGGATCAGGACACGCTGGTTGAAGTTCCAGCGGCGCAAGGCGCCGTGAAAGAGGTGGCGCCACAGGTAGAGGAGCGAGAAACCGAGCAGGAGCGCGAAGACGAGCGTGCGCAAGAGCTGCGACGTGGTCAGACCCGGAAAGTCGAGCACACGCTGCAGGTCCCACGTGCGGGCGAGCATCACGACGAGCACCGAGAGTGCGATGGCGCTGCCGGTCGAGCCGACGAAGCGCGAGGCGCGGTCGTAGCGTGAGGCGGAGACGCGGAAGTCGTAGAGCTCGTTGAACGCGATCGCGATCTGGCTCAGCGCCGCGACGAGGAACGCTGAGATCCACACTCGCCACTGCGCGGCCTCGAGGCCCAAACCCTCGGCCGTCACGCGACCGATCACGATCCCCGTCGGGCGCAAGAGGTGCCACGACATCGTCACTCCCAGCGCTGCGGTGAGCAGCACGGTCTCGCTGAAGAGCAGGAGTGCTCGGCGCAGCGGCAGGTAGTGGCGGAGGACGCGGATCATGGGGACGAGACGCGGGCGTCTGGGATT
>JBIKYW010000419.1:0-3622 GCA_044355055.1 Planctomycetota bacterium
CTACGCGCAGGGTTGGTCGTTCATCTACTTCCTGCGCACGGGCAAGAAGAAGGCCAAGGACTGGAACCCCGCGTGGGAGCCGATCCTCGACACCTACCTGCGCACCTTGGTCGAGACCGACGACCTCGACAAGGCGGTCGACAAGGCCTTCGCCGGAGTCCAGTGGGACGAGCTGGACCGCGTTTGGAAGGACTACATCCTGAGCCTGTGAGCGACGTTCCCACGCGGATGCAGGAAACGTCCCCCGCGGGCCGATAGGCTCTAGCGAGCCCCCGAAAGCCCGCACACGCCATGCGAATCCAAGCTGCGCTCCTCTTTGCGCTCCTCGCCACCGCCTGCCAAGGCACGCGCAAGCTCGCCGATCCGCTGATCGAAATCCGCGGCCCCGATGCGACGGAGCTCGGCGTGGCGACCGACTACGGGATCGTGTTCCTCGGCCGCAGCGCGCGCTCGGGCCCGATCGACGTCACGGCGTGGTTCGGCGACGGCCCGAGCACGGAGCAGGCCGTGGTCGAACCGCTCGGCGGTGGGCTCTTCACCGCAGAGCCCGAGATCCGCTTTCCGCGCGTGCCGCTCTCCTTCGAGACACCAGCCGCCGGAACGAAGCTGCGTCTCGTAGGGCGCATCGGACGCGAGCGCTGGGAAGAAGAGGTCGAGGTGCTCGCGGACCCGCGCGTCGAAGGCATCCTGACACGCGTGCCCGAGCGAGTTGCCACCGTGCCCGCCGACGGAGCGGGGCTCTTCCTCTCGAATCCCCAGGCGCCCCACGAGCTCAAGCTCGTCGGCCTGATCTCGGGCCGCATCGACCTCGCGGGCTCCGATGGAGCGACGCGCTCGTACCTGACGGCCTTCGGTCCCGATCAACTCTGGCGCCTCGTCGCGTATCGACGCGACTACCCCAAGCGCCGCAAGTTCATCTACCGCGACGACATCCTCTGAGAGCGCGGGCCGCAGGCTGGGCTCCAGCAGGGCCATGGTCCTGCCAACACTCGCCGCTCCTCTCCGTCGCGTCGGCGCAGGATCGAGCGCGTCAAGAAGTTGTAGAGCGGCTTCGCCGTCTTGCGCCACACGAGCGCGGCACCTCGGCGTCGCGGCGCACGCGGCGGATTGTCGAGCCATTCGCGCGGGGGTGCGACATCGACGACCCGTGTGAAGCGCAGGTAGCGACGCCGATGCTTGGCGATGTGGCGCAGATCGTCCCGCATACGCACGGCGAGGGCCCGCGAACCCAGCCCGTGGACGCTCGCGAGCTGGAAATCGATCAGGCTCGGACGCCCGTCGGGACCGACCACGATGTTCTGCTCCTTGTGCAGATCGTTGTGAGCCACGCCGCGCGCGTGGAGCTCGCGGACGAGCTCCTCCAAGCGCTCGAAGAAGTCGATGGGCAGCAGCTCGCAGCGGTGCAGCGGAGTGCCCTCACAGAAGCTGCGCAGCACGACGCACTCCCCCGCCACGGCGAGCTCGGCTTCGAGCGAACGTGCGAGCGACGGCACCCCCTCCAGCCCACACAGCGCCTCTAGCGCGCGCCGCTCGCGCTGAGCCAAGAGGCGCGCCACCCGGCGCGAGAGCGGAAGCGAGCCGCCGCACGCTACGCGACGAATCAGGCGTTGCAGCCCCTCGGGAGTGCTGCGACTCAGCTCTTCCACGCGACCGAAGGAGTCGCGCTTGAGAACCCGTACCGACCACATGCGGCACGCACTCTAGCGCGCGGCTATCCTGCTCCGCATGGGCGATGGTCGTATCCGAGCGCGAGGACTCTGCCGAACCTTTGGGGCGAAGGTGGCGCTCGAACCCTGCGACCTCGACGTCGAGCCCGGGCGCGTCACGGGATTGCTCGGCCCCAACGGCAGCGGAAAGAGCACGCTGATGCGGCTGCTCGTCGGCCTCGTCCGCCCCGACGCGGGCAGCGCGTCGATCGACGGAGTCGCGCTCTCAGGCGACGGCACCGCAGTCCGCAAGCACTGCACGTACGCGCCCGGCGAAATCGGTCTGTATGGCGAGCTGCGCGGCGAAGAGCACCTCGACTGGTTCCTGCGCGGACGTGAGCGCGAGGCGCGTGCGCGCGCGAGAGAGCTGGCGACCGCCTTCGAGCTGCCGCTGCGCCGCCCCGTCCACACCTATAGCCACGGCATGAAGCGCCAGTTGATGTTCGCCGCCGCACTCGCGCCGCGCGTCGCCGTGCGCATCCTCGACGAGCCTTCGGAAGGACTCGACCCGCAAAAGCGCAGCACGATGATCCAGCTGCTCGAGCGCGACGTCGCGCAGGGCACGACCGTGCTGTTGTCATCCCACCACTTGGGCGAAGTCGATCGCGTGTGCTCGACCTTCGTCTTCTTGAGCGGGGGGAAGAAGATCTCCACCGAGCGTGCCGAGGACGTCGCACGCCGCGCACGGCGCCTCGTCCGCGCGACTTTCGCTCCGAGCGTGCGTGTAGCGGAGCTTGCTCAATCCCTGCGCAGTGCGAGGGGCAGCGCGCGTGGCTCGATGCTCGTCGCCGAGCTCACATCCGACGATCCGCGGCCATTCCTCGCCGAGCTGGCGAGCCTCCCGGGCTTCGACGCGCCGCTCTCACTCGACTACGGCCAGACGTCGCTCGCCGACCTCTATCGCGGTCTCTACGGCGTCGAGGAGGCCTGCTGATGGGACGCGCGCTGCAGTCGACGTTCTGGCGCGGAGTCGGCTTCCTCGTGGTGCTCGAGCTGATGCTCGTGCCCGCGGTGCTGTACTTCCCCGAGTTCCAAAAGCACACGAACTCGCTCCGTGCGATGGCGCCGATCCCGGTGCTGCGCAACGTGATCGACTCGCTCGAAGCCGGCGGCGTGTTCGCCTACGTGACGGGTCAACACTTCTTCAAAGGGTGCAACACACTCGGAACTGCGGCGGCGGTGCTGTTTGCCTGTGGAGCCGTCGCCGGAGAAGTGCACCGCGGCACGTTCGAGATCTTCCTCGCGCGCCCGATTTCGCGTCGCCGCATCCTCACGGAGCGCTGGCTCGAAGGCGCCGCTGCGGTGACGCTGCCCGTGTTTCTCACGACGCTCTCGATCCCCTGGCTCTGCGCGCAGGTTGGACACGAGGTCGCCTACGGACCGCTGCTTCTGTGCGCCGTGCAGCAGTGCGCCGTGCTCCTCGCGGTCTACTCGGTCACGTTCTTCCTCTCGACACTCGCGCGCGCGCCGATGGGCATCGCCTTCGCGATGCTGTTCTTCACGGTGTTCCAGTTCGCCGTGTACTTGGTCGAGCGCATGACGCACTTCTCGCTCTTCCGTCTCACCGACGTCGAGCGGTTCATGTACATCCAGCGCGAGCTCGCCTTCGAGCTGTGGGCCATCGCGCCGCCGCTGCTCGTGACGCTCGCGGGCTACCTCGGATCGCTCCGCGCGTTCTCGCGACGCACGCCCTGAGCGCCGGGCAGGCCCCGCGATCACGCGAGTCGAGCGAGCCACGCCTTGAGCACCCAAGGACGCTGCGCTTTGCGTTGAAAGCGCGGCGTTCGAGCGGCGAGCTCGCCCACCTCGCGAAAGGCCGCCTTCGCGGCGGCGCGCTTGCCTTCGAGCCGCAGCGCGAGGCCGCGGTGATAGGCGCTCTCGGGGTTGGGCCCGAACTCGCGCTCGAAGCGAGCCAG
>JBIKYW010000044.1:0-11748 GCA_044355055.1 Planctomycetota bacterium
CTCGATGTAGTCGTGGGTGAACGGCGCCTGAGCGTTGCCGCCCGAGCCATAGACCTGGCTGATGCGGACGATCGCCTCGTTGCAGTCCGGCGTGCCGTTGTTGTTGTTGTCGACGTTCGGAATCGTCGGACAGACGTCGTTGCAGTCCGCCACGCCGTCCGAGTCGGTGTCCGTGTCCGCGACGCCGCAGCCGCAGGCGCCGGGAGCCGTCTTGAGAGCGTCGTTCGGGCAGCCGTCATTGCAGTCCGCCGTGCCGTCCGAGTCCGAGTCGGTGTCCGCCACGCCGCAGCCGCAAACGCCAGGAGTCGTCTTGAGGGCGTCATTCGGACACCCGTCGTTGCAGTCGAGCGCACCATCGCCGTCCGCGTCACCGCTGGTGGTCGAGTTGGGGTCGTTCGGGCATTGGTCGTTGCAATCGGCCGTACCGTCGCCGTCCGTGTCCGTGTCGGCGATGCCGCAGCCGCACGTACCCGGAGCGGTCTTCAGCGGGTCCGCCGGGCAGCCGTCATTGCAATCGGCCGTGCCGTCGCTGTCCGTGTCGGTGTCCGCCACGCCGCAGCCACACTGACCAGCGGCGATCTTCAGCGGGTCGGTCGGGCAGCCGTCGACGCAGTCGGCCGTGCCGTCCGCGTCGGTATCGGTGTCGGCGACGCCGCAGCCGCACTGGCCCGGAGCCGTCTTGAGCGGGTCGTTCGGGCAGCCGTCGACGCAATCCTGCGTGCCGTCGCCGTCCGTGTCCGTGCCGTCGCACAGCTGCAGCACGTAGACCTTGCGGTTCGAGAAGTCGAGGATCGCGAGGTTGTCGTTCGCGGTATCCCACGAGAAGTCGTAGTAGCCCACGCTGCCCGAGGTGCTCAGGCCACCGAGGTCGTACGTCTTGGCGACACCCGCGGTGTCGATGAACTTGAGAGCGGCGCCGAGGGTCGTGGCGCCGGTGGTCGGGCGATCGTTGTACACGACGACGTTGCCGAAGGCCGTATCCATGAACTCGATGTTCTGGCCGGCGATCAGCGAGGCGTCGGTGACATCGACGATGCGCGCGTTCGGCGTGAACGTCTGCGCACCCGTGCGGGTGTGCTTGGAGACGTCGTTGTTGACGCGCGTGTAGAGGTCGCCCGTCGCGGGGTCGTAGGCGTGGTCACGCCAGTTCGTCGCCACGGGACTGAGGTTGATGATCGGGCCGTTCGAGGACGTGACGATCCACAGACCGGTCGCGGCGTCGATGCTGGCGCGACGTCCGCTGCCCGTCGTGAGCGCGCTGACGCCGGCGCCGACGCCGCCGAAGCCGGGGTCGAAGTCCGTGCCGCCGAAGCCGCGGTACGTGGTCGGGTTCGGCGCGACGTTGAACGTGTCAATCTTCCAAAGGAGGCTGCCCGCCGCGTCGTAGAGTGACAGGCCGTTTGCCGACGCGGCTCCGAAGTCGAACGCCGCTGCGATCTGGCCGCCCTGAACGGCGATGCCCGAGTAGCCACGGGTCGAGGGCGTGCTCGCCACGCCGAACGCCGTGCCCAAGGTCGGAGCCGTCAGCGCGTTGGAGACGCGGAGGATGCCAGTGTTCGCCGTCGCGCCGCCGCCGTTGAAGCCAGCGACGATCAAGTCGGCGCCGTCCCACGCGACCGCGGAGGGGTTGGAGCCGATGAACTCGGCGTTCGCGCTATTGGAGGTCGACGCGAGGTCGATCGTCGCCAGCGGCTTGAACTGGAGGTTGACCTGCGCGGTCGCGGTCGTGCAGAGCGCGAGGGCGGCCAGAGCGGTGGAGAGATTTCGCATGGGGTGAACGAGGGGTTAGAAAGCGATTTCCTGAGGAGAGACCGGATTCGGGGCCTAAAAAGACCACCCTAACCATAACCGGAGATCGAAGCTGTGGGGGGGATTCCGGAAAATGTGGCGAGACTTCGGGGGCTCTGGCGGGACTCCGGAGCCTAGAACCGCTCGGGATCCGGCGGACGGTTGGCCACGACGGCCTCGATCGCGGAAAGGACCTCGGGCGTGAGCTTGGGAGGGACGTCCAAGGCCGTCAGGTTTTCGCTGAGCTGGCTTGGGCTGCTCGCGCCGAGGACGACCGTGCTCACGCGCGGGTTGCGCAGACACCATCCGATAGCCATTTGGGATGAAGTAAGACCCAATTCGAGGGCAATCGCAGCGAGCAGACCCGCCTTGCGGACCTGCTCCCGGCCCTCGGAGTTCTCGAGGCGTTCCCGAAGCCATTGGAAGTCCGGAAGGGTCATCCGCGAGCCCGCGGGGATCCCACCCGCGTACTTGCCGCTCAGGATTCCCGAGGCGAGGGGGGACCAGATGGTCGTCCCGAGGCCGAGGGAATCGTACAGGCGCAGGTACTCGCGCTCGACCTTGTGCCTCACGAAGAGGTTGTACTGGGGCTGCTCCATCGTCGGCGGGTCGACGCCGAGCGCGCGGGCCACGCCCGCCGCCTCTGCGATCTGGTCGGCGTCCCACTCCGAGGTGCCCCAGTAGAGGACCTTGCCTTGGCGCACGAGGTCGCCCATGGCGCGCACAGTCTCCTCGATCGGCGTGTCGAGGTCGGGGCGGTGGCAGAAGAAGAGGTCGAGGTAGTCGACGCGGAGGCGGCGCAGGGCCGCGTCGGCGGCGTCGCGAATGTGCTTGCGCGAGAGGCCACGTTGAGTGGGCAGCTTGCCGCCCCAGAAGACCTTGGAGGAGACGGTGTAGCTGTCGCGGCGCAGCCCGAGCTGCGCGAGCGCTTCGCCCATGATGCGCTCGGACTCGCCGCCGGCGTATTGCTCGGCGTTGTCGAAGAAGTTCACGCCCGCGTCGAACGCTTGGCGGAGGAGCTCGCCCGCGGCGCGAACGTCGAGCTGGTTCTTGAACGTGACCCAGGAGCCCAGCGAGAGGGCGCTGACTTGGAGGCCGGAGCGGCCGAGGCGACGGTACTGCATGGCGCAGACGCTACACTCCGTCGCTCGCCATGGACGCGCAGAGTCAGGGCAAGCGGTACCCCGACGGGGTCTTGGAGGTGCGCAGGCTCCAACGGGCGCCGTTCGCCGAGGTCCACCAGCTTCAGCGCGAGCTCGTCGAGCAGCGCCTCGCGGGGCAGATCGGCGACGTGCTCCTCTTGGTCGAGCACGACCCGGTGATCACGGTCGGACGCGGGACGGAGCGCAGGGACGTCGCAGGCGCGAAGCTGCCGATCGTCGAGGTCGAGCGGGGCGGCGAGGCGACGTACCACGGCCCCGGCCAGCTGGTGGCCTACCCGATCCTGCTCCTGCCCGAGGGCCGCCGCGACCTGCACCGCTACCTGCGCGACCTCGAAGAGGTCGTGTTGCGCGTGCTCGCGGAGGTCGACGTGCACGGCACGCGGCGCCCGGGCCTCACCGGCGTCTGGATCGGCGAACGCAAGGTCTGCTCGATCGGCGTCAGCGTCCGGCGCTGGGTGACGTGGCACGGGCTGGCGCTCAACCTCGCGGCGGATCTGGGCCACTTCGCGCAGTTCCGCCCGTGCGGTCTCGACGCGGCGGTGATGGCGAACGTGCGCGACTTCGTGGAGCTGCCGCCGACGCGCCTCTTGTACGAGGTGCTGCTCGTGAAGCACCTGTGCGAGGTGTTCGGGCTGGAGCTTCCGCCGATCCCGCCCCCGCCGCCTCCGCCGCCGGGCGAGCTGCCGATCTATCCCGGCTAGCGGCACGCGGGGCAGCGCGAAAAAAGTTCCGTGGGGGAGTGCGGCTGGAAAACGAGGCCGCTGTGAAGCAGGACGGCGCAAGCTGTCGATTTCATGCGGGAAATTGCCCTCCCCATGAACACTCCCCACGCTGAACCGGTCCTCGACCTCGCCGTGCTCGCGGAGCTGCGCGAGCTCGGAGGCGTCTCTGAACCTGGGCTTGCCGACGAGCTGCTCGCGCTGTTTCTCGATGACGCCGCGCGGCGACTCGTGGCGCTCGAAGACGCCCTCGCACGCGGCGAGCGGCAGGTTCTGATGCGCGCGGCGCACACGCTGCGCTCTTCGAGCAGCAACGTGGGCGCGCGGCGCGTCGAGCGCATCTGCGCCGAGCTGGAGCTGCTCGCGCGCGAAGGGGAAGTGCGCGACGCGGCGTTCAAGGTGCGCGAGCTCGCACGCGCGATCGCGGCCGTGCGCGACACGTACGGCGCGCTCCGGAGGGCGGCATGAGCGGGATCGAACGCACGAATCGCCCGATCGAGGAGCTCAAGCTCGCGGGGAACTTGCCGTCGCCCACGGGCGTGGGGCTCGCGATCTTGGAGCTGACGCGCGGCGAGGACTACTCGATGGGCGACGTCACGCGCATCATCCAGACGGACCCGGCGCTCACGGGCCGCATTCTCCGCATCGCAAACAGCGCAGCGTCGTCGCCGGCGCAGCCGATCACGAGCGTCTCGCAGGCTGCGATGCGCCTCGGCGTGCGCTCCGTGCGCAACGTGGCTCTCGGCTTCTCGCTTGTCTCTGGCAACCGCAGCGGCGAGTGTCGCCGCTTCGACTACGAACGCTACTGGGCGCACTCGTTGGCGGTGGCGGTCGCGGCTGCCGCGCTCGCCGAGGAAGTGCGCGGCGCGGCACCGACGGATGCGTTCACGTGCGGTCTTTTGTGCGAGATCGGCTCGCTCGCGCTCGCGAGCATCCACCCCGAGCGTTACGAAGAGGTGCTCGAGCGCGCGCAGGGACAAGGCGTCGGCGCGCTTCTGCTTCTCGAACAGGAAGTGCTCGATATCGACCACGTCCAGCTCGGCTGCGCGCTGCTGCGGGACTGGGGTCTGCCCGAGTCCTTCGCGCAAGCGGTCGCGGTGTTGGAGCAACGCGAGCTGGAAGGGCTCGCGGGGGATACCGACAAGCTCGCGCGCATCTTGCGTGCGGCGCACGGACTCGCGGCATCGATCCTCGACAGCGACGCGGAGCTCCCGAGCGCGAACGAGCTCAACCTCGACCGCTTGCGGCTCGCAGCGCTGCGCCAGCGCTGCCGCGCGGACTGGCTCGAGTGGGGGCGCACGCTCCAAATCCCCTCCAAGTTCCGCGCCTCGGAGACGAGCGCGCTTCCGCGCAGCGAGCTTGCTCTCGCCCTACCGACCAGCGAGGCTTCCTCCACGAACACGGCGGCTCGGCGCGGTCTGCGCGTCCTCGTCGTCGACGACGACCCGGTGGCACTGCGCCTGATCGCGCTGCACCTCGGCCGCGCGGGCCATGAGGTGATCAAGGCGACGACGGGGCGCGAGGCGCTGCTCGCAGCGCTGGAGCACGCGCCGCAGATGGTGATCACGGACTGGATGATGCCGGACATGGACGGTCTGGAGCTGTGCCGCACTCTGCGCAGCACCGAGGAATGCCGCGGCATGTATCTCATCGTCCTGACGGGGCGCGACCGCGAGACGCTCGCGGTGGACGCGTTCGACTCCGGCGCCGACGAGTACTTCCTCAAGCCGTACGACGCCAAGATCCTGCTCGCGCGCGTGCGTGCGGGCCAGCGTACGATCGAGCTGCGCGAGCAGGTCGAGTCCGACCGCCGCATTCAGGCGCAGCAGGTGGCCGACATGTCGGTGCTGAACCGCAAGCTCGAAGCCGCGGCGATGACCGACGTGCTCACCAAGCTGCCCAACCGCCGCTTCGCGATGCGCCGCCTCGAAGAGGATCTCAGCATCGCGCTCACGAACAACACCGCGCTGTCGGTGGTGATGATCGACATCGACTGCTTCAAGCAAGTGAACGACGAGCACGGCCACGGCATGGGCGACCTCGTCCTGCGCGAGACATCCAACGTGCTGCGCAGCATCGTGCGCCGCGAAGACACGGTGTGTCGCCTCGGAGGGGAAGAGTTCCTTGTGATTTGCCCTGGCGCGAACTTGGAACAGGCCGCGGCGACGGCCGAGCGCATGCGCCGCGCCGTCGCGCACCACGTGATCGGCTACGGGTATGGACGCGCCGTCACGATCAGCGCCGGAGTCGCGCAGCGTGAAGAGGGCGCCGAGACCGTCGACGAGCTCCTGCGCGTCGCGGACCGCCGCGTGTACGTCGCGAAGGCCGCGGGGCGCGATCAGGTCTGCTCGGAAGATCCGCCGCGCTCGCACGCACGCTCGGCGTGAGCGTCACTCCACGAAGATCGGGCTCGACCAAGCCATGCCGCCGTCGAGTTGGATGACGCGGACGTAGACAAACTCACCGGAGCGCAGCGCGCCGAGCGACGCGCTCGCGCTGTAGTCGAGCTCGTTGCGGCACGGCAGCGAGACGATCTCCTCACCGGCGATGACCTCGATCGTCTCCAGCGGCGCAGCGGCGGTCACTTGCAGGAAGAGCGGCGTATCGCCCTGCGCTTCAGCCGCGGGCAGCACTTCGCCCATGCGCGCCTTGCCGAGCGCAAAGCGCAGCAGGATGCGCGGCCCGCTCGTGGCGTAGACACGGCGACGGCGGAATGCGTCGAGCACGCTCGCGCGGGAGAGTTCGTCCGCGATCACAGCCACGAGTCCGCCCGTCGGATAGTGCGGGCCCTTCCACGCGAGTCCCGCATGGCCGTCGTGCCCATCGCCGCTGCCGACGAAGCCGAGCCTATAGCCGCGCAGCAGTGCGTCGCGCGCGAAGTGGCCCGGCTTGGGAGAGTGCAGCACGCGCGGGCTGTCGAGCGCCTCGCTCGAGCCGTGCGCGGAGCAGATCTCGACCACGGGCTCGACTTCGAGGTCGGGCGCGACGCGCCAATCGGTCGCCATGGGTCCGCCCGCGGGGTGGTGGGGAATCGAGAGCGAGTCGAGCGGCCGCAGCGCGTCGCGCAGCTCCTCCTGCGTGTCATAGCGCTCGTCCATCGACGAGAGGAGCGGCGCTTGGTCGCCGAAGTGCAGCACATGACGGTGCCCGACGAGCCAGCTCGTCCACTCGAAGCCCGGAAGCGCGAGGAAGCGCCCCGGCTCGTCGGCGGAGCGCGCCGCCGCGACGAGGCCCTCCCACAGCTCGGGGTGCTCGTCGAGAAACAGCATGCCCCAGTGGTCGTGGTCCGTCAGCGCGGCGAGATCGAGCGCCGCGACGTTGCGCGCGTAGTCGAACCACGCCTGCGGCGTGCCGCTGCCGTCGGAGAGCGAGCTGTGACCGTGGAGATCTCCCCACCAGACGCGTGGCCCGCTGCTCACGTGCAGTGGATTCGTGCGTGCTTCGAGAGTTCGCTCGCCGATGCGTGCGCGGACGTCGAGGCGATACGTGCCATCTTTGCTTGCCGTGCCTTCGAGGGTGCGACGGCCGCGCTCTTCCGCGCCGAGCGCGAAGCTCGCAGGCAGCACGATACCTTCGGGGATATTGAGCACGTCGACTTGCGCCTCGCAACTCGTCACCGCGTTGGCCCGCGAGTCGAGGATCGCGACACACAGTCGCACATTCTCACCCGCGCGCGCCGTCGAGGTCAGGGTCGCCACAATCATCGCGGGCTCGCTGGGCAGCACGTCGATGCTCGGCGAATCCGCGAGCACCTTGCGTGTTCCGTCTCCGTCGCCGTCGACCGCGAACCAAAAGCGCGACCCCTGCTCGGCGTACGGATCGCTTCGCGCACCCGCGGAGCCCGCGCCGTACTCGATCTCGATGCGCTCGCCCCCGCGCAGCGCGCGGCCTTCGATCGAGATTCCGAGCAACTGCTGGTCGAGCGTGCGAGCCGAGAGCGAAACACCCGACGCCTGCGTTGAGACGCGCGTGAAGCCGCTCGCGCCTTCGCGCTCGGTCTGCGGTGTGCTCCACTCGAAGAAGGGCGACACTTGGAAGTAGAGCGCACCACCCTTGGCGATTCCGAGCGGACCCGCTTCGTACACGAGCTTCCAGCTGCGACTTCGGCCAGCGAGCACCGAGCCATCGTCGCCCGGCGCGAGCTCCAGCCACGCGCGTCCGCCGCCGTCGCTCGGAGCGTGCTGCGCGTTGCGCGCGGCGACGAATGCCTCGTGAACATCGCGCCGAGACACATCCTGCGGATCGCGCTCTTCCTGCGGCTTCGGCGTCGGAGCAGGCTCGTCCTTGCAGGCTGCGAGCGCGAGCAAGAGTCCCGCAGCGAGAGCTGAGCGCATCACGGGTGCTTCCTCCGATGCGTGAGGCGCACCCACGCGTAGGCGAGTCCGCTGTACGCGAAGTAGAGAAGGTGCAGCGCGATTCCCGCGAGCGTGAAGAGCGGCCCACGGCGCGCGAGGAATAGCGCGTAGAGGCCGCGATTGAAGGCGAGCACCGGTGCGAGCAGGAGGAGCGGGCCCCAAAGTGGCGCCCACAGCGCGCGCAGCGCAGGTGAGAGCGCGCACGTCGGCAATGCGATCAGCGCGAACAGCACGAGCGCGACGCACAGCTTCTGCTTCCACTGCAGGTTGAGGTCGCCGCCGGTTCCGGGGCGATCGAGTAGGAGCTTCGTCCACGGAATGGCGCGCCGCGTGACGTCGGTCGTGACCATGTCGACGAGGCCCCAGCGCTTCAGGTGCTTGCAGCGCACCTGTGGCACGAGCAGGATCCGCTCGCCCGCGGCCTTCAGGCGCATACCGAGCTCGATGTCCTCGATGGAAGGTCGCGTGTACGACTCGTCGAAGCCGCCGACGCGCTCGAACGCCGTGCGCCGAATCGCGCCGCAGCCCGCCCAAAACGTGCTCGCCTCGCGCGGCCCTTGATGATGCACCCAGTGGTGCAGCAAGTTGCGGTAGTACGAGACCGTGCTGCGCTCCGCAGGATCGTCGTCATAGGAGCCGAAGAGCGCGGCGGCGGTCGGATCCGTCGCCAGTTCGCGCTGCATGCGCGCCAGCGTGTCCGGCTCGATGACCACGTCGGCGTCGATGAACACGAGGAGCGAGCCCCGTGCGTGTCGCGCGCCGACGTTGCGCGCGACAGCAGGACCGCTGTTGCGCTCCAGCGTGAGCACGCGATCCGCAGCCGCTCGCGCGAGCTCGGGCGCGCGAGCCCCGCGGGAGGCGTCATCGACCGCGATCAGCTCGAACGGAACCGTGGAGGCGCGCAGGGCCGCGAGGCAGCGCTCGAGCTGCTCGGGCTTGTCGTGGAAGGGCACGATCACCGAGAGATCGTGCGCGGCGGCCTGCGCGGTCATGGTGCGGAGCGTAGGACAAACGTAGGACGTGAGAAAGTCGCCGCCCGAGCCGATAGAGTCGGAGCACGTCCCCCGAAGGAGGACTTGGATGGCCATGAAGCTCGCACTCACGTTGCTCGCCGCACTCGCGCTTCCGTGGATCTCGTCGGACGAAAAGCCGTGGGCTGAGATCCTCGGGGCATCCCGCGCCGAGCCGCCCGCGCCCGCGTCGGAGGTGAAGTGGCGCGACGACGTGCGCGCGGCACTGGCGGAGGCGCGCGCAACCGATCGGCCGCTACTCGTCACGCTGCGCTGTCTTCCGTGCAAGCAGTGCGCGGGCTTCGACGCCGCGGTGCTCGAGGGCGAGGGCGAGCTCGAAGACGTGCTCGCGCAGTTCATCACCGTGCGCATCACGAGCGCGAGCGACCTCGACTTGCGGCTCTTCCCCGTCGAAGGCTGGCAGGACCTCGACCTCTCGTGGTGGGGTTGGATCCTCTCGCCCGAGGGCCGCATCTACTCGATTTTCGGCGGCAAGGACCATGTCTCCGACACGACGCGCATCTCGCCCGAGGCGTTCGCGAACACGCTGCGGCGCGTCTTGGAGCACCACTACGACCCGCGCCGCGACGCGTGGGATGTCGACGGGCCTGCGCCCGAGCTCGGTGGCAAGTCTCCGACGCCGCTCGACTTGCCGGGCGCGGAGTCATGGAAGAAGCTGGGTGCGCCGTCGCTCAAGAAGGATGGCTGTCTGCACTGCCATCAGGTCAACGAGGTTCTGCGACAGCCCGCGCTCGACGCGGGGAAGTTCGACAAGCGCCGCGACCTTCAGCCTTGGCCGCTCCCCGAAAACATCGGGCTCAGCGTCGATCGAGACGACGGATTGCGTGTGACGAAGGTGAGCGCGGGCAGCGCCGCGGAGCGCGCAGGCTTGCGCGTCGGCGATCGCCTCGCGGCTGCGGGCGAGCGCAAGCTCTTCGGACAGGCCGACCTGCGCGGAGTGCTGCACCGCGCGCCCGCGGACGCCGCCACGATCGAATTGCGCTGGTGGCGCGGAAGCGAGCTGCAGCGCGGGCAGCTGGAGCTTGCGAGCGGCTGGCGCGCGACCGAGCTCGCTTGGCGCAAGTCGATCGCCGATGGAAACATCGGCGCGGTGCCTGGCTTCGCGTGGCCGATGGCGGCCAAGCCCGAGCTGCGCCGCAAGCTCGCGATTCCTGCGGGGAAAATGGCCGTGACTCCCTGGTTTGGAAAAGAACCGAAGACGTGGCCCGCGTGGTCGGCGGGGCTGCGTGACGACGACGTCATCGTCGCGGTCGGAGGCGAGTCGCCGGACCTCGCCGTGCGCGACTTCATGGCGTGGTTCCGATTGCGCTACGACCCGGGTGACGAGGTCGTGCTGCGCGTGCGCGACGGACGCGGACGCGAGCGTGAGGTGCGCTACAAGGCGCCCGCGCCCGGTAAGCAATAGGTATCGACGCGCTGGACGCGCGCGAATCTCGCACATCGCGCGGTAACCGCCTGTGGTCGCGCGGGTTGTTCTCGCGGATCGCGGCGGCACGGACTGTCGTCGCACTCCGGGAGAACGTCGCTCCGACGCGACGGCGGCTGCGCGTCATCGGCAGGACTCGACGCGACCTGAACAGCCGCCACGCTCGACCCCAGCCAGGGTCGGGCAACTTGCGGCGGAGCTTCGGTGGCCGCAGCGCTGCAAGGCGCTGCGGCCCGTTGTCTTCTCGAGGAAGTCTCGCCGCCCTAGACCGCGCGCGTGACGCCCGGCATCGGGATCGGGTAGCGCCCTTCGCCGTCGGGCAGGGTCGGCGGATCCGTCGTCCACGTGAGCTCGCCGGGAGCCACCGGCCAGAGCGCGAGCTGCGACGCGAGCGCGTCGGCGTAGGTGATCTCGCGGCCTGAGTAGGCCGCCATGCGGCCGAGGATCGCGGTCATGGTCGAGGTCGCGCCGTACTCGGCCTCGTTGTGCTCGCGGTTCTCGCGGATGGCGCGGAACAGGACGTCGTGCTCGACCTGATAGGGATCGCCGCCCTCGGCCTTGGCGCGCCAGCGCGTGCCGTCGCCCAGCGTGATCGTCCCACCGGAGATGTTCGCGCTGCCCTTCGAGCCGTGCGCGTGCTCGCTCACGCTCGACCACGTGTCGGCCTGATGGCGGCAGTGCGACTGGCAGACAGAGCCGTCGGCGTAGGTGAACTCGATCGCGAAGTGGTCGTAGATCTCGCCGAACTCGACGCCCGTGCGGACCTGACGGCCGCCCATGCCCTGCGCGCGCACCGGCGGGCCCTTCTTGAGCCAGTTGATGACGTCGATGTTGTGGATGTGCTGCTCGACGATGTGGTCGCCGCACAGCCAGTTGAAGTAGTACCAGTTGCGCATCTGGTACTCCATTTCGGTCTGCTGCGGCTGGCGCGGGTTGACCCACACGCCCGATGAGTTCCAGTAGCAGCGGGAGAAGTTCACGTCGCCGATCGCTCCGTCCCACAGGCGCTGCATCGTCTCGAGGTAGCGCGCGTCGTGGTGGCGCTGCAGACCGACGCCGACCTTGAGCTGCGCCTTCTTCGCGATTTCCGCGGCCGCGAGCACCTTGCGCACGCCGGGCGCATCGACCGCCACCGGCTTTTCCATGAACACGTGCCGCCCGCGCGACACGGCGTACTCGAAGTGCCACGGCCGGAAGCCCGGCTGCGTGCAGAGCAGCACCACATCGCAGTCGACGTCGATCGCCTTCTTGTAGGCGTCGAAGCCC
>JBIKYW010000421.1:0-3620 GCA_044355055.1 Planctomycetota bacterium
GGCGGGCGAGCGCGAGCGGCGGCGCACGCGCTGGATCGTCGCGTCGAGCGTGGTCGGCGGCGTGGCGATCGCTGCGCTCGTCGTGCTGCAGCCTTGGCGGCGCGAAGAGGCGAGCGCGACGGCGAGCGCGGAGAGCATTCCGTTTGCGCCGCTCGACGAGCTGGAGCGCAGGGCCGCGCTGCCGAATGCGCGCGTGGCACCGCTCTTGGAGAGGCTCGACGAGATTGCAGGTGCTGTGCCGGCCGAGCATGCGGCGCGTGTCGCGTCGTTGCGTGCATCGCTCGGTGCGCGGCTCGATACCGAGCTGGTCGCCGCGCGCTCGACGCTCGAGGCGGAGCTCGATCGGCTCTGGAATCGGCAGCGGGACTTCTCTGCGGCGCTCGCGTGGCTGGAGGTCGGTTTCGAGGCTCAGACGCGCGAGAGACTCGGTCTGTCGGCGAAGCAGTGGGTCGAGGTGGCGCCGCGGTTCACGCTGGCGGAGCGACAGCGCGCGGTCGACGACGATCGGCGTGTCTCGCTCGGCGTGCTGCAGCAGCGGCTCGCGCGTCACTACACCGAGGTCGTGCAGGGAGCGCGGGCGCGCGCGCTGCTCGAGGAGGGGCGCTGGGCGGCGGCGCGCGCGATGCTCGATACCCGCGCGGAGGCGCTCGTGAGCGAGACGGCGAGCTCGACTGTGGGATACACCGCGGGCGACGTCGAGGCGGTGCTGCGCGCGATCGAGTCGGAGCTCGTGCGGCCCGCGGTGGCGGCGCTGGAGGAGCGCTGGCGCGTCGAGGATCGTCGTCGCGCAGCGGAGCTTCAAAAACAGCACGACACGCTGCTCGAAGAGATCGAGCTCGGGCGGACGAGCGATGTGCGGCAGCGGGTCGACGAGCTGTACGCGCAGTCGCTCGCACAGGCGCGCGTGCGGGCGGACGAGCTCCTGAGCGATGTGTCGGACGAGCTGCGTCGCAGCCGCGATGCGCTCGTGGCGGAGCTCGACGTCGTCGCGGCGCGTGCGCGGCTGCGCGTGGCGGAGAGCCTGCTCGCGGACAATCTCGCGGACCTTGACGTGCGCTGGCGCGCGCGTCGCTTCCGCGCGATCGCCGAGCAATTCGACGCGTTGTCGGCGAGTCCGGCGCTGCAGCCCGTGCGCGCGCGCTGCGCGTCGATCGCGGAGCAGGCGCGCGTGCTCGAAGACGTGCTGCAGCGCGCAGCGGCGACACTGCAGGCCGCGTCGGGCACGGAGAGGCTCGTGGAGCTGCCGATCGGGGCGCTCACCTTCCGTGGACGCGTGGAGGAGGCGCAGCAGGTGCTCGAGCGCGGCTTTCGCTTCCGGCCCAGCGACGCGCCGGCGAGCGTCGCGGCCGGAGTGCTCGCGCTGCGCGAGCTCGACAGCGGCAAGGGGACGCTCGTGTCGCGCGGGGCGGTGGAGTCGCTCGCGGGGCTCGGCGGGAAGTCGCTCGGCGCGGACGCGCGTTTCGAGGCGGCGCTCTTGCGCTGGCACTCCGGCGATCGCGCGGAGGCCGCGCAGCTTGTGATCGAGCCGCCTTCGCGGCCCGAGTGGGGGCCGATCGCGGCGGAGCTCGCAGGTTGGATCGAGGGCGAGCGCGCGAAGAGCGCTGACGACGCGCGCGCGCGGGTCGATCGCGCGCGGCTCTCGCTCAACAAGGTTCGCACGGCGACGAGCGGCGGCGCGGCGGACGTGCGCAGTCAGCTCGAGTGGATCGACGAGCTGCTCACGCGCCAGCTCGACCTCGACTTCGTGGCGGCGGAGGCGGAGTGGCTGCGCGCGCGGCGTGCGGAGCTGCGCAAGGCGCTCGACGTCGACGACAAGACGCTGCTGCAGCGCGCGTACGGACCGACCGAGCTGAGTCTGGGCGAGACGGGCGCGGTGCGGATGCGCTGGGTGCTCGATGCGAGCTACAGCGGGCCGCTCCAGCGCGGCGAGTGGCTGCCCGACGGCGAGGGCTGGATCGCGCCGCGGCCTGCGACGCGCGACGCCGTCGCCGACGAGCGCTCGTGGCCGACGCTCTTCTTGCAGCCGCCCCTTCGCCTCGGCGATGCGCTGGAGCTGAGCGTCACGTTCGATCAGCCCGCGCAGTCGGGGCAGCCGCGGCTCTTCTCGGTCAGCGTGGCGGGCGTGCACGTCGTGCTGCTCGGCGCGGCGGAGATTGGACAGAAGGGGCGTTGGAAGATCGGCTCTGGAAATCCCGAGGCCTACGGGCTGCTCCTCACCGAGCTTCTTGACCGCAACAAGGGCACCGAGTTCGAGCCCCTCCAAAAGGGCGGTCGCCACGTGCTGCGCATCGAGCTCAAGCAGGGCCGCGGCGACGTGAGCGTCTACCTCGACGGCCGCCTGCTCGGCCGCGACACCCCGGTGCGCCCCGATCCCTCGACCTACGGCGACAAGTCCGTGATCGTGCGCTCCCTCGAGCCCGTGCGCCTGCGCGAGCTCGAGCTCTCCGGCCGCTGCCGCTGAAGCGCTCGCCCGCTCACTCCGCGGCGTAGCGGGCGGCGAGAGTGAGGGCGGCGTCGCAGCGCTCGGATCCGACGAGGTCGCGCACGCCTTCGAGGAGGGTGCGCACGTGGGTCGGGGTGGCGCCGCAGCGCACGGCGCCGCGCAGGTGGCTCGCGAGCTGGCGCTCTTGGCCGAGGGCGGCGAGGGCGACGACGGCGAGGAGCTCGCGCTGGGCAGCGGAGAGGCCGGGGCGCGTCAGGACGCGACCGTAGGCGTGGCCGAGGATCCAGCGGGAGAAGTCGGGGTGCGCGTCGGCGAGCAGGGCGCGGACGCGCGGCGTCTGCTCGGCGTAGATGCGCTCGAAGAGGGACTCGGCGCGCGCGAAGTCCTCGGGCTCGGCGAGGCACTCGTCGGGCGCGGGCGTCCCGAGGCCGCCGACCTCGGCGAGGGCGCCGTAGGTCTCGACGCCGCGCGGGAAGCCGGCGAAGACGTGGACTTGGAGCACGACTTCGCGCCATGCGCGGTCGGGCTCGCCCTCGGGCGCGGCGAGTCGCAGCGCTCGCACTTCGTCGAAGCGTCCGAGCACCGCCGCGGCGAAGAGGCGCGCGAGGCGGACGTCCTTGGCGCCGAGGCTCATCGCGCGAAGCGGCCGATCGTGCGGCCCATCTTCAGCGGCGTGCCGCTCGCGAGCTCGCCTTCGGGCACGGGGCCGTCCGGCGGCGTGACGAGGATCACCGTCGAGCCCATCTCGAAGCGCGCGAGCTCCTCGCCGAGGGCGAGCGGTCGCGGGCGCGCGAGGCGGCCGCTGTCGCGCTGCTCGACACCGACGACCTTGATGCGGCCGACGTTGAGGGCGCCGACCATGACGTAGAAGAGCGGGCCGCGCGCGGTGTCGATGCGCATCACACAGCGCTCGTTGATCGAGAACACCTTCGGGCGCGCGGCGAGCACCTTCGGCGCGACGGAGTAGCGCGCGCCCGGCAGCCACACGGCCTCGACGAGCTCGCCCGCGACCGGCGAGTGCACGCGGTGGTAGTCGCGCGGCGAGAGGTAGATCGTCCACGCATGGCCGCCTTCGAGTGCGACGTCGGCGCCGACCGGGCCGAGCAGCTCGCGCACCGAGTAGGGGCGGCCCTTGGGTTGGAGGATCGTGTCGCGCTCGATGCGGTCGACCGCTTGC
>JBIKYW010000420.1:0-3620 GCA_044355055.1 Planctomycetota bacterium
CGGGCTCGCGTCCGCGATGAACGACATGGATGCGAACGTCCTCGCCGAAGCGCTTGCACAGCGCCCAGAAGAACGAGTGGGGCAAGCCGGGCGAGCCGAGCTTGCGCTTGTTCTCGTGGAACATGCGCACGAAGTCGTCCAAGTACCAGCGACCCTCGGTCAGCACGAGACCGTGCTTCTCGCGCGCCTTGCGCGCCTCCGCGCGGGCTTTCTTGGGCATCGACGCGAGCACGTCTTCGGGTTTCTTCGGAAGCTCGCGCACGAACGTCGCGTAGAGCTCCGACGGGGTCAGGTCGAGGCCCGGGTCCTCGATGCAGCGCAGCTCGAGTCGCCCCGCGCGTCCACGCTCGGCCGCGGCCTGTGCCGCTTGGATCAGGCGCTGCTCGACGAGGCGCGAGTCTCCGACCGGCCCGCCGTACACCGCGTAGGGCATCGAAATCAACGAGCGCCGGGTGATGGGACCCGGAGCGCGCATCAGCGGCAGCACGCCGACGAGCTTGCCTTCGCGAAAGGCGAGCAGATCCGCGGGTTCGTGGCCCATCTCGCGCTCGACGACGTCGCGCCAGCCCGCGAGGTGGAAGAACGTCGCCTTGGGGTGTGCGCGAACGTACGCGTCGCGCGCCGCGTCGTCCGCCGAGGTGCCCAAGCGCAGCTCGGGTTCCTGTTCGGCGCTCGACGTCGCTTGCGTCTGCGCATCGGGCGCTCCTGCGGCTTCTTCGACGCTCACAGCTCTTCCTCGTCGGAGCCTTCGTCGTCAAAGCGGCGGCCGATCCTGTACTCGCGCAGGTTTCTCGTCTGCGTGTAGTAGATGATGATCTCCCCCACGAGTCCGAAGCCGATCACCTGCACGCCCAGCGAGAAGAGCATCAGCCCGAGCAGGAACGCGGGCTTGTTCTGCAGCCCGTAGTTCGGAGTGAGGACGCGGTTGACGATCGTGTAGGCGAGGATCATCCCGCCGACGAGCGAGAGCGCGAGGCCTACGGAGCCGAAGAAGCGCAGCGGCTTGATGCGGAAGCGCGTCAGGAACACGACGCCGACGACGTCGAGGAAGCGTCGCGCGTACACACCGACGCCGAAGAAGCCCGCGCGGCCCCATTCCTTGAGGTGCCGCACCTCGCGCTCGCGCACGACGAGCCCCTCGCGCTGCGCGATCATCGGCAGGAAGCGATACATGTCGCCGTAGAGCTCGATCTCGGCGATGCGCTCGCGCTTGAACGCGCGGAAGTAGCAGTTCAGGTCGTGGAAGCTGCTCTTGTTGATCTTGCGCATCAGCCAGTTGAAGCTCGCCGATTGCAATTGGTTGAGCCACGGATCGATGCGGCCCTTGCGCCACGGCACGACCATGTCGGCGCCTGCGTCGAGCTCCGCGAGGAACTCGCCGATCTCGATCGGATCGACCTGAACGTACTGAGGCGTGGTGAAGAGCACCGCTCCCCGCGCGATCTCGCGCGCGGACTTCAGGCACTCCGACTCACCGAAGTGGCGCGCGAAGTGCAGCTTGCGCAGCTGATCGGGGTAGCGCGCTTCGAGGGCGCTCGCTCGCTCCCAAGCCTTCCCGCGGACGCCGTCGAACACGAGGATGCACTCCCAGCTCTTCCCCAAGCGCTCGAGCTGGCCCGCGAATGCCGCGACGACCTGCTCGACTTCCGCGTCGGGCGAGTCGATCGGTACCACGACCGTGACGTCGAGGGCGCTCACGAGAACTGCTCCTTGCGCGCAGGCTCGCGCGACTGCAGCACGCTCTCGCGGTGCACGCGGCCCGCGTTGACGACGAGCTCGGACAAGAGGCCTAGCAAGAGGAAGTGGGCCGCAGGCAGCAGGCAGAGCATGAACGCCATGAACGGCCACTGCGGGAGGTTCTGGAGGGTGACCGACTCCCAGTCGATCTCGATCGCGAGCAGCGCGACGGCGAGCAGGCCGAAGGGCATCGAGAGCAGGAAGAAGTAGTGCAGCGGGCGCCGTGCGAAGCGCGCGATCAGCGTGATGGCGAACATGTCGAGCAAGACGCGCTGGGCTCGTCCGATGCCGTACTTGCTGTGACCAAAGCGCCGCGCGCGGTGGTGCACCACCATCTCCGTGAGGCGCGCGCCGCTGCCGCGCGACATCGCGGGCAGGAAGCGATGCTGCTCGGCGTAGATCGGCAGGCGCCGCACGAGCTCGGCGCGGAAGGCCTTGAGCGTGCAGCCCGTGTCGTGGATCGGTGTGTCGGTGAGCCACGCGATCATCCGGTTGGCGATCTGCGAGGGCACGCGGCGCAGGAACAGTCCGTCTTGGCGCTCCTTGCGCCAGCCGGCGACGATGTCGAAGCCTTCGTCGAGGCGCGCCGCCATGCGCGGGATGTCCGCGGGATCGTTCTGCAGGTCGCCGTCCATCGTGACCACGAGCTCTCCGCGCGCGGCGTCGAAGCCCGCGGAGAGGGCCGCGGTCTGACCGAAGTTGCGCCGGAAGTGAAGGATTCGCACGCGCGGGTCGCTGCGACGCAGGGCGCGCATGCGGGCGAGGCTCCGGTCGGTCGAGCAGTCGTCGACGAGGATCAGCTCGAAGGTCCGGCCCGTGGGCTCGAGCGCGTCGCGCACCTCGGCGTAGAGCAGGTCGAGGCTGTCCTCCTCGTTGAAGACCGGGACGACGATGGAGATCTCGGGACGCGCGCTCATGGCCTAGGCTCGGGGCGCAAGCTAACCCAGCGCGCGGAAAGTGCGAACAAGCCTGCCGGAGAGGGCCAGAATGAGTGCTCGGACTGCCCGAGGGCACGGGTCGCGCTAGGATTGCGCTCTCCGAGGAGCTCCCCCTGCAGCCCAGCCCTTCCCGTCCTGCCGTGGCCCCCGCCCGCTGCGCGCTGCTGCCGTTTGGCGAGCGCGAGCTCCACGCGCGCGTGCTCGCGGCGCTCGGCGCCGAGGTTCAGCTCGAGCTTCCGGCTTCGCTCGCGGAGCTCGAGACGCTCTCGACGGAGGCGTGGACGGTCTTGGTGCACGTGGACCATTGGGCGTGCGAGGAGATCGGCTCGCTGGGCCGGATTCTTGCGGCGCGGCCGCGCTGGCGGCTTGTCTGCACCGGTCCCGACTCCTCGGGCCGCGTGGCTCGCGCGCTGCTGGCGCTTCCGATGGCCCGCTGGCTGCCGTGGCCGTTGACCCTGCAAGAATTTCGCACCCTGCTCGCACCGAGGGAGGCTTCGGACAGCGCTCCGCGGCCAGGCGAGGGGCTCGGCGTCGATCACGTTGCGACGCTGGGCGCGCTCGTGGTGCGCCTCGAGAACGCAGAGTCGGAGCTGAGGGATCGCGCGCCGGGCGATGAGACGGCCCTTGCTGCGCTCCGCGAC
Organism: Planctomycetota bacterium; assembly: GCA_044355055.1. Taxonomy (GTDB): domain Bacteria; phylum Planctomycetota; class UBA1135; order UBA1135; genus F1-120-MAGs118. Next base: position 3,317 of record JBIKYW010000420.1, read on the forward strand.
GAGGTGCGCAGGCTCGGACACTTCGCTCGCACGCTCGCCCTCCTCGCGACTCCTCCTGAGCGCGGCGACTCGGAGTTCGATCTCGTCGCCCTGCTCGACGAGCAGCTCGCGACGCTGACCACCGGCGCGCGCACGGCGGAGCGCCTGAGCGCCCGCACGCCCTCCGGACCGCGCTCTCCGCGCTTTGTCGTGCGCGCCGATCGCGCGCTGCTCGCGCGCGCGTTCGAGACTTTGCTCGGTCTGGCGCGCCGCTGCGCAGGACCGGGCGGGACGGTGCGCGTGCTGTACCTTCCGCTCGAAGGCA
>JBIKYW010000422.1:0-3609 GCA_044355055.1 Planctomycetota bacterium
GAGCTTGCCGAGTCCGCGGCCCTCGACCTCGACGCCGAACAAGTCGGCTGCGCCGCGATCCGCGGACAGCACGAGCCCCTCGTCGTCGACGACGAGCATGCCGTCGGGACGCGCGGTGATCGGCGCGGCCGCGGGCTCAGCCGCAGACTTGCGCGAAGGACGCGCGGGCTCGGGCGCGGCGTTGCTGCGCTCGGCCTGCATGCGACGGTTCTGCTCGGCGAGCGTGCGCTGCGTGGCGAGCACCTCGTCGAGCTCCGCCTTCTTGCGGAGGAACACCTTGAGCACGTGCTCGAGCACGGGCAAGTCGCTCTTCAAGAGGCACGCGTCGGCGCCCGCCTCGTAGGCCGCGGTGAACTCCTCGCGGTTCGCGCCCTTGCCGGCGAGCACGATCGGCACGCCGAAGTTGCGCGGGATCTGACGCAGGCGGCGCACGACCTCGACTCCGCCGATGCCGCTCTTCAAGGTCGCGTCGACGATCAGAAGGTCGAAGCGCTTCTCGCGCGAGAGCGCGATGCCCTGCGCGCCGCTCTCGGCTTGCGCGACCTCGAAGCCCGCCTCCTTCAGGCGGCTCGCCATCACCAGTCGGGTTGCGGTCTCGTCGTCGATGAGGAGGAGGTGCGTCACGGGAGTCCTCGGGCCTTGCGTGGAACTTGCGCTACGCTCTGGGGACCAGAGCCAGCGAGCGGATAGTGGCAAACGGAACGGGGTACCTGCACGCGTCGCTTCCCGAGGATCGGGAACTCGGCGCCGTGGAAGAGGCGTTGGAGCGGGTCGGCGGGGTGGCCGATCCCCTGCGGCGTGCCGAGGCGCTGAGGCGCGCCTTGGGGCCGGAACTCGGGCGAAAGGCGGCCGAGCTGGCGGCGCTGCGAGCGAGAGCGCGGGAGCGCTTCCCCTCGGGCTGGCTCAGGCTCCTGACGCGCCGAGGGTTGGAGCAGTCGACGCGGGAGTCCGTGGCGCGCGAGCGGGCGCGGCGCATCGCCGCCGTGGCCCCTTCCTGCGTGGTGCTGGACGCCACCTGCGGGCTGGGAGCCGACGCCCGGGCTGTCTCAGAAATGGGAATGGCGGTGGTGGCCGCCGACCGCGACCCGTCCATCGCGCGCTGCGCCCGAGCCAACTTGGCGGGCTCGAGGACGGCCCACGTGGTCGTGCAAGCCGAGGCGACGGCCCCGCCGCTCGACCCGGGCCGGGCGTTCCTCGTGATCGACCCCGACCGGCGGGCCGAGGGCGAGCGCGAGCTCGATCCCGAGCGCTGGTCGCCGCCCTTCTCCGCCGTCCGCGCGCTCGCGAGCCGCTTCCGCGGCGCGTGCATCAAGCTGTCTCCGGCGTTCGACATGGGTGAGCTCGGGGGCTGGGAGGAGGGCTCGGTGCTCGCCCAGTGGGTCAGCGAGCAGGGCGAGCTGTGCGAAGCGAACCTGTGGACCGGAGTCGGCGCAGGGCCCGAAGCGGGGCTCCGAGAGGCGGTGGCACTCGCGGCCGATGGCTCGCGCGCCTGCCTCGCTGGGGTCCCCATCCCCGCGGCAGGCGTCCTATCGGAAAATTCTTCCGGGAACTTTTGGCTGTTCGACCCAAATCCGGCGGTCGTGCGGGCTGGGCTGGTCGGAAACCTCGCGCGCGAGCAGGGCTGGCAGGCCGTCGACCCCCACCTTGCCTACCTCACAGGACCGGCGCCGAGCGCCACGCCGCTCGCGCGGGGATGGCGGGTTTTGGAGGTGGTTTCCGCAGATCCGCGCCGGGTGCGCGAGGCCCTCGGGCGCCACGGCTTCGGCCCGGTCGAGGTGCGCAAGCGCGGGCATCCCGAGCCCGCCGAGGTGCTCGCCGCCGCCTTCCGAGGCAGCGGCGCGCGCCGCGGCCTCGTGGCGGTCGCGCGCACCGACGAGGGGCACATCGCCTTCGTGCTCGAGCCAGGCTAGGCGGCGGTCAGGTTGACGCGGAAGGCTAAAAAACCTGCTTCCTGACCCCGCAAATGCCGTTTCCCGGCCCTCCAGCGCATCCTCGGGTGGTGGGCGATGAGGGGATCGAACCCCCGACATCCTCCTTGTAAGGGAGGCGCTCTAACCGCTGAGCTAATCGCCCCTTGACGCCCTTTGTACCCTAGCTTGCTTCCCCACGGGTAGGAACGTGTGAAGGTTCCGCGCGCTCCCACTCCATTACGCCGCCCCCCCGCTCCGACAAGCCAGCCACCTGCCGCCCCCCAGCGGGACCGGCGGCATCCCAAGCTCGCATCCTTCCAACCCCGTTCGGTTTCCGTCATGCGCATCGCAGTCATCGGTACAGGCTACGTCGGTCTCGTCGCAGGCACCTGCTTCGCGGAGAGCGGCAACAACGTCATCTGCGTCGACGTCGACGAGCGCAAGATCGCGCGTCTGAAGGCGGGCGAGGTCCCGATCTACGAGCCGGGCCTCGAAGAGCTCTTGAAGCGCAACGTCCACGACGGGCGCCTGCACTTCACGACCAACTACGCCGAGGCCATCCCCAACGCTCAGGTGGTCTTCATCGCGGTCGGCACGCCCCCGGGCGAGGACGGCAGCGCGGACCTGAAGTACGTGCTCGCGGCCGCCAAGTCGATCGCCCAGAACATGACGGGCTACACGGTCGTCGTCGACAAGTCGACCGTCCCCGTCGGCACCTCCAAGAAGGTGGCGGCCGCCATCTCGGCCAACACGAAGCTCGAGTTCGACGTCGTCTCCAACCCTGAGTTCCTGAAGGAGGGAGCGGCGATCACGGACTTCATGAAGCCCGACCGCGTCGTCGTCGGAGCCCGCACCCAGCGCGCCCGCGACGTGATGGACGAGCTCTACGCGCCCTTCGTGCGCACCGGCAACCCGGTGATCTTCATGGACCCCGAGTCGGCCGAGCTCACCAAGTACGCCGCCAACGCCATGCTCGCGACGCGCATCTCGTTCATGAACGAGATCGCCAACATCTGCGCCCGCGTCGGCGCCGACGTCGACATGATCCGCAAGGGCATCGGCACCGATGACCGCATCGGCTCGCGCTTCCTGTTCGCGGGCTGCGGCTACGGCGGCTCGTGCTTCCCCAAGGACGTCAAGGCGATCGTCAAGACCGCGGAGGAGCACGGCTACGACTTCAAGATCCTCCACGCCGTCGAGGCGGTGAACGAAAAGCAGAAGTACGTCGTCGCCGAGCAGGTGAAGAAGCACTTCGGCAACAACCTCAAGGGCCGCCACTTCGCGGTCTGGGGGCTCGCCTTCAAGCCGCAGACCGACGACATGCGCGAGGCGCCGGCGGTGGTGGTGATCAACGAGCTGCTCGCCGCGGGCGCCACCGTCACCGCCTGCGATCCCGAGGCCATCAACGAGTGCAAGCGCCACCACTTGGGCGATCGCATCCGCTACTCCGAGACGCCGATGGAGGCCCTCGACGGCGCCGACGCGCTGCTCCTCATCACCGAGTGGAACGAGTTCCGCCGCCCGGACTTCGACGACGTCAAGCGCCGCCTGAAGTCGCCGGTCGTGTTCGACGGTCGCAACATCTACCGCCGCAAGACGCTCGAGGAGCAGGGCTTCACCTACTACGGCATCGGCTGCTGAGCGCCACCCGACGCCTCCTACACCGCGGCCCACCGTCCCTCGCAGAGTGACGGTGGGC
>JBIKYW010000423.1:0-3607 GCA_044355055.1 Planctomycetota bacterium
CTCCGTGGGGTGGCGCGGGTCGGCGGCTGCGCGCAGGGCTTCGACGCAGCGCTGCGTGCGCTCGCGTGCGTTGTACGAGACCGCGACGATCGACACGAGCTCGCCGCACGTCGGACCCTCGTCGAGCACCGAGAACGGATCGTGTCCTTCGCGGTCGAGCAGGAGTCCGCGCCAATAGCACAGCGTGCCCATCTGTCGGATGAGCTGGCTCACTTGCCGCACGAGCTCGGGCGGCAGCGCATGGCCCCACTGCTCGCGATCGAGGCTCGCGAGCTTCGCCTGCACCTTGTGGAACGTCGCGTGGTACGCCTCGACGTTCTGCTGCACCTGTGCCATGAATCCAGGGCCCAGTTGGTGGTTCTCGCGCATGTGCAGGAGCGTCGGGTCGCCGTGCACTTTGTGCATGCGCGACATGTTGACGCCGAGCCGCACCATGCGGCGGAAGTAACCCGCGGCTTCGAGCACGTGGTCGTGCTCGCACACGAGCGTTCCGTCGTGCAGCACGCTCCAGCCCTGCTTCGCGAGGCGATAACCGAGCTCGACGTCCTCGACGATCGCCTCGCGGAACGTCTGTGCATCGAAGGGATTGTCGCGGAGTGCCTGCGTGGGCAGTCCGAGGTTGCAGGTCCAGAAGAACGTCCACCCGTGCAACTGGCCGCTCTTCAAGCGCGGGAAGTCGAACAAGAGGTCCGAGGCTTGCAGCACCTGCACGAACGGGCTCTTCATCGCGTCCGCCGTGAATCGGAACGTGCCGAGCACCGCGGTCTTCGGAGCGGCGTCGCGCGAGCGCAGGAGATGACGTTCGAGCAGGTCGCGCGCGGGCACTGCGTCGTCGTTGAGAATCACCGTCCACGGCGCTCGGCAGTGCACGATGCCGTGATTGCGCGCCGCGCCCGGTCCAGCGTTGTCTTGACGCAGCAGGGTGAGCGCGAAGGGATAGCGCGTCGCGTCGAGCGCGATCGGTTCCGGAGAGCCGTCGTCGACCACCACGACCTCGAACTCGCGTGCGTCGAGCGTCTGCTCGCACAGCCGATCCAAGAGCCGCGCGATCGTGGCGGTGCGGCCAAAGGTCGGAACGAGGACGGACAGTGCGGGGGTCGGCATGGATCGGAGGCTCCTCGTCGCTCCCCTTCGACCTGCCCGGTGCCGATCTGGACGGCCCTGTGGCGCCGAAAAGGCCCACTTCCCAGTTCCGAAACAAGACAGTCCAATCGGAGGAACGGTCATGTCGAACTGGTTCCTCGCTTTCCCGCTCGACGAGCACGTCGGACTCGAACTTCCGCGCCCGTCGAGTGGCGTGAGTCTCCTCTCCACCGCGGACCTTCACCTCACGCTCGCGTTCCTCGGCCCCGTCGGCGAAGAACGTGCGCTCCGCGCCGCCGCGCTGCTCTTCGAAGCCCTCGCTCGCGAGCGTTGCGAGTCGTTCCCGTGCTCGTTCGATCGTCTAGAGCCGCTCGGCCCCGCCGAGCGTTTCTCGGTTCTCGCGGCCACGCTCTCCGAAGGGCACCTCCGTGCCGTCGAGCTGCTCTCACGCCACCGCGATGCAGCCTGCGACGCCGCGTCCGCACCGCGCGATCCTCGCCCGCCGCTGCCTCACGTCACGCTCGCGCGCATCGCTCGCAGCGCAACGCATTCGCAGCGCGCCGACGCGCTCGCATGGTCTCGCTCCGTCGATCTGCGACCCGCGTACGCCCACCTGCGCCGCATCGCTCTCTTCACCGCCTCCGAGCGCCCGAGCTCCGACCGCTACCGCATCGTGCTCGCGGCCCCGCTCGCTCTGCAATCGTCACCCAGCAGCGGCAGTTGACCTACGCTGGGGATCGCGAGGCTTCGGAGAAGCGCTCTCGCCGTGGACTCGGGGCCGCAGGACGTGCCGCGCCAGCGCGAGGTGGCTCCCCGGGTAGGGCTCGAACCTACAACAACCCGGTTAACAGCCGGGTGCTCTACCATTGAGCTACCGGGGAACGCGAAGGGCAAGGAGCGTAGCAACGCCGCGGCTTGGGTCAAGTGCGGCGTGGGCCCAGTCTTCGGATCGGGGCGGGGGCGAGCTTGAGGGGCGAGGTACGCGGTCGGACCGCTAGGGGAGCAGGGCGGCAAGGTCGGCCGGAGAGAGCCGAGCGGGGCTCTGCGGCAGACGGCGCAGGTCGAAGCCCGGGAGCAGGTCGGCGGGCGCGGGGCGCGGGCCGCGGTCGAGGTCGGCCGAGCGGGCGATCCAGCCGAGGACGGTGCGGGGGTCGACGCCCCGGCGGCGCAGGTCGGCGAGGCCGATGTCGCCGCGGCGCTTGGAGAGGCGGGCGCCGTGCTCGTCTTGGACGAGCGGCAGGTGCCAGTAGCGCGGCGTCGGAAGGCCGAGGGCGCGCTGGAGCAGGATCTGGCGCGCGGCGGAGGAGAACAGGTCGTCGCCGCGCACGACGTCCGTGACTTCATCGAGCGCGTCGTCGACCACGACCGCGAGCTGGTAGGCGAAAGCGCCGTCGCGGCGGCGGACTAGGAAGTCGCCGACCTCGGCCGCCACGTCGAAGGAGCGCTCGCCGCGCAGCTCGTCTCGGACGAGCACGGGACCGAGCGGCACGCGCAGGCGCAGCCCGCTCGCACGGCCCGTCTCGTTCAACGCGGCAGCGGGGGACGCGAAACGACCGGCGCACGTGCCGGGGTAGCGCTGCTCGCCGTCGTCGGCGTGGGGTGCCGAGAGCGCGGCGATCTCCGCGCGCGTGCACGTGCAGGCGTAAGCGTCGCCTTGTTCGAGCAGCGCGTCGCACGCACGCTCGTAGGGCGTCGTGTCGCGCGACTGCACGCGCACTTCGCCGTCCCAGTCGAGACCGAGCCACTCGATGTCGGCGCGCGCCGTGTCCACGAGCTCGCTCTTGCAGCGTTCGCGATCCAAGTCCTCGATGCGCAGCACCACGCGGCCGCCGCGCGAGCGCGCGTGCAGCCAAGCGAGCGTGAACGAGCGCGCGTGGCCCAGATGCAGAAGCCCCGTCGGACTCGGTGCGAGCCGAGTCACGACGGGGCCGTCAGGGAGAGTCGTGCGCAGCGCTTCCATCGCGTGGGAGCGCAGCGTAGCGGTGGAGCGCTTAGTAGCGGTAGTGGCCGGGCTTGTAGGGACCGGCGGCGTCGACGCCGATGTACTTCGCTTGGTCGGGCGAGAGCTCGGTGAGCTTCGCGCCAAGGTTCTCGAGGTGCAGGCGCGCGACCTTCTCGTCCAAGTGCTTGGGCAGCGTGTAGACCGCGCGGTCGTACTTCTTCGAGTTCTGGAAGAGCTCGATCTGCGCGAGGACTTGGTTCGAGAAGCTGTTCGACATCACGAAGCTCGGGTGGCCCGTGGCGCAGCCCAGATTCAAGAGGCGGCCCTCGGCGAGGATGATCACGCCGTGGCCGTCGCTGAACACCCAGCGGTCGACCTGCGGCTTGATGTTCATGCGCTTCACGCCCTTCGTGCGCGCGAGACCCATCATGTCGATCTCGTTGTCGAAGTGGCCGATGTTGCCGACGATGGCGTTGTTCTTCATCTTCGCCATGTGCTCGACGGTGATGACGTTCTTGTTGCCCGTCGCCGTGATGAAGATGTCGGCCTGCGACACGACGTCCTCGACGCGCGCCACTTGGA
>JBIKYW010000424.1:0-3601 GCA_044355055.1 Planctomycetota bacterium
CGCGCGGATGTAGTAATCGCCCGTTGCGGGAAGCACGAGCGCGAACTCTCCGCGCGCGTTGGTTGCCGCACTCGCGAGCGGCTTGGGCTCGCTGCGGGAGGGGAAGCCGTTGATGGTGAGTTCGAGTTCGCGCGGAGCCGCGGCGAAGAGACCCACGCGGGCCTGCGCGATCGGCTCGCCGTCGTGGTGGACGATGCCGCGCAGGCGCGGGAGCGCCGCGAGCGTCACTGCGATTTCCTCTCCACAGCGCTCGGGTTCGAACGGGCCGAAGCTGGCGCTGCGGAATCCCTCGGCGGCGAGCTCCAGCGTGAAGGGCTCGAGCGGCAGCGACGTTTCGAGGATGCCCTGCTCGCGCTCCCGCTCGGGGAACGCGAGCTCCGGCAGAGTGCCCGCGCTCGATTCCTCCGCGATCAGGACGCGGAAACGTGCGATCGGCTCGTCCGAGTCGTCGCGCACCGCGATCCGCAGCGTCCGCGGCTTCGACAGCGCGATCACGACTTCCCCAGAGCCCGGAACTACGCCCGAGATCCGGCCCGCACGCAGTGTCGCGTCCGGATCGATGGCGCGCAGCTCGTGCGCCACGCGATCCTCGGCGATCAGGCGCCAGCGGCCGCGCTCGTCCGCGACGCCCTGTCCGCTCGCAGGTCCGCGACCGCCCTCGCGACGATAGAGGATCGCCGCGCCTGGAACCGGCGCACCGTCAGGGTCGACCACCGCGAGCTCGAGCACGTTCTCGGCCGGAATGGGGCGAATCACGAGCTCGATTCCGCCGAGCACCGCGCCGGGTGCGACCTCGAAGGGGTCGCTGGCACTCCAGTAGCTCGAAGGCGAGCCCGCCCAGATGCGCACGGGGCCGACGGGGACGCCGTCGAGCTCGAAGTGGCCCTGTGCGTCGGTGGCCGCGAACGTCACGGAATCCGAAGGTCCGTGCAGAGCGGAAGCGCCGCCGTCGTCGAGCCCCGCCACCGCGCGCACCTCCGCGACGGCGACGCCTCGCCCCGATTCGTCGAGCACGCGACCGCGCACGCGGCCCGCGGGTCCGAGGAGTACGTCACCGAGGTCGGTGACCTCGGATTCCTTGGCGCGCGCCGTCCACGCGACGCTCGCGTATCCCGCGGCAATCGCGCGCAGGTATAGCGTGCGTGCGTCGGAACGCGCGAGCAGCGCGAGGGCGAGCGTGACCCGTCCATCCGCGCCGCTCGTCGCGCTCGCGCGCGGCCACGCGCACGTGAGCCGCACGCCTTCGACGGGGTTGCCCGCCGCATCGAGAAAGCGTGCGCGCAGCACTGTCGTGCATTCGGCCGCTGCGGGTCCCTCGCTCGGATTCGGCGCCTCCTCGGTCGCGGGCCCGAGGAAGCGCAGATCGCGCGGCGAGAGCGGCTCGTCGGGGACGGGCTCGTACAGCCACGCCGCGACGAGCGCCGCCGCGAGTGCGAGCAGCAGTCCGAGTACGATGCGTCTCAAGGTGCTCTGCTTCGCGCCGCGCGCGAACCTAGCTGCCGATGGTGAGGAGGAACTCCGCGTTGCTGCGCGTCTTGCGCATCTTCTGCGTCAGCATCTCCATCGCCTCGACCGGATCCATCTCGTTCAGCACCTTGCGAAGCATCCACACGCGGCGGATCTCCTCGGGCGTGAAGAGCAGCTCTTCCTTGCGCGTGCCCGAGCGGTTGATGTCGATGGCGGGGAAAATGCGGCGGTCGGAGAGGCGGCGGTCGAGCACGATCTCCATGTTGCCCGTGCCCTTGAACTCCTCGAAGATCACCTCGTCCATCTTCGAGCCGGTCTCGATCAGCGCGGTGCCGAGGATCGTCAGCGAGCCGCCGCCCTCGATCTTGCGCGCCGAGCCGAAGAACTTCTTCGGCATCTGCAGCGCGCTGGCTTCGATGCCGCCCGAGAGCAGCTTGCCGTGCGAGGGAGCCTCGATGTTGCAGGCGCGCGCGAGGCGCGTGATCGAGTCGAGGAGGATGATCACGTCTTCGCCGGCCTCGACCATCGAGCGCGCGCGGCGCATGACCATCTCGGCGACTTGGATGTGGCGCGCCGCGGGTTCGTCGAAGGTCGAGCTGATGACCTCGCGCACGCCCTCGGGGATCATGCGCTCGAAGTCGGTCACTTCCTCGGGACGCTCGTCGATCAGGAGGATGATCAGGTGCGCGTCCGGCGCGTTCTTCACGATCGACTTCGCGAGCATCTGGAGCAGGATCGTCTTGCCCGTGCGCGGCGGCGCGACGATCAGGCCGCGCTGGCCGCGCCCGATCGGCGTGACGAGGTCCACGATGCGCATCTCCATCGGGTTCTCCTCGGTGCCCTCGAGCAGGATGCGCTGCTGCGGGTAGAGCGGCACGAGCTCCTTGAAGGGCGAGCGCGTCGCCGCTTCCTCGGGCGGGTGGAAGTCGATCGACTCGATCGAGACCACGCCGAAGTGGCGCTCACTTCCGAACGGCGCGCGCAGGCGGCCCTTGATCGACATGCCGCTCTGGATGCCGTACTGCTGGATCAGAGACGGCAGGACGAGCGCGTCCTCGTGCGCGGGCAGGTACGCCGCGTCGGCTTGGCGGACGAACGCGTGGTTCTCGCGCGTGAGCTCGACCACGCCCTCGACCTCGACCGGAATGCCCTGCCGCAGCCGCGCCGCCGCGATCTCGAAGATCACTTCGTCGCGGCGCCGACCGGCGACGCCTTCGACCGACTCTTCCTCGGCCACCTCGTGGAGGTCGGCGAGGCTCATCGCCTGCAGCTCGGAGTAGCTCGTCGGCTCCTTCTCCTTGGCCTTCGAGCCGCGCTTGGCCTTCGGGAGCTCCGCCTCGAGCTGCGCCGTCTCCTCCTCGGTCAGGTCGCGCGGCAGGAGCGAGAAGTCGATCCAGACCTGCTCGGCCGGACGGGGAGCTTGCGTGAATCCGCCGCCGTGGCGGTTCTTGTGACGATGACGACGCTTCTTGAAGGACATGGAGTGGGGATGGAAGGAGGGACGGCGCCGCGGCGCGTTCCGAGCGTAGGGTCTCGCTAGCGGGCTTCGATCTGGGCGAGTACCTGCCCGACGGCTGCGCGCAGCTCGTCGAGGCCGAGGTCGTTGCGGATCACGAAGTCTGCGCGGTCGCGCTTGTGCGCGAGCGGCAGCTGGAGCGCCTCGCGGCGCGCGAGCTCACCGCTGGCCCAGCCTCGCCGGGCCACCGCTCGTTCGTCGCGCACCTTAGCATCTGCGTCGACGAAGACCAGCGCGTCGCAGGCGCGGGCGAGCCCGTGCTCCGCGTCGTTTTCGAGCAGCAAGGGCACGTCGAGGACCACCCGCGGCACGCCGGCCGCGCGCGCGGCTTCGACGTCGGCGCTGAGGCGACTTCGCACGCGCGGATGGACGTGGGCCTCGAGCTCGCGCCGCGCCGCGGGCTCGCTGAAGACGCGCGCGGCGAGCACGGCGCGGTCGACCCGTTCGCCCGCGACCGCCGCCGAGCCGAAGCGCTCGCCGATCCACGCGCGCAGCTCGGGCTCCTCGAGCACCTCGTGGGCGAGCCGATCCGCGTCGAGCACGCGCCCCTGCGGCCCCGCGAGCAGGCGGGCGACCTCGGACTTACCCGAGGCGATGCCGCCGAGGACGCCGAGGACC
>JBIKYW010000425.1:0-3600 GCA_044355055.1 Planctomycetota bacterium
AGTTCGCGCCACGGAACGGGAGCGCGCTCACGTTCGAGTAGCGCGCGGAAGACCACGCCGTAGCGGGCGAGCAACGCCCATGCGAGTCGCTCGGGCTCCGACGCGGGGCGACCGTCGCGCTCGAGCCGGGACCAGCGTCCCGGCGAGAGCGCACGGAAGTGGCGCTGTCCTGAAGGACGCATCAAGTGCCGCAAGGCACCGAATCCGTCGGCTGTGGCGAGTCCGCATCCCACCAGTTCCTGCAGCCCGCGGTCGACGTCCGCACCGAGCAGATTGCAGGCGCGTGGAAGGTCGTCCGCGAAGCTCGCGCCGCGCGCGCGGAGCGTGTCGGCGACCGCACGCGCCGGCCATGTCAGCTCCGGAACCTCGAAGCTCCGCGGCAGCGCAAGCCAGAGATCCGATTCCTCGCGCGGGAAAAACGCGAGCGGCGCGGAGCGCGGCGCGCAGCGACCGGCGCCGAAGAGACGCCCCCACACGAAGCGACCGTCGAGGCCGAGCTGGTCGAGCCATTCGGGACGATAGCCGCGCACGCGCATCGGCAGGATCGTCTCCTCCCATTCCACAGGCGTCGCCTCGAAGCCCGCGAGCTGGCGCAGGACGGCCTCCAGCCCGCCGGGGCCGTCGAGCGGCTCGTCGACGTGCTGCCACGCACGCAAGAACCGCTGAAAAACGAGCGCCGAAACGGGCTGGACCTCGCGGCGGAGCGTGTCGAGCGTGTAGCCGCGGATGCGGGCGAGCAGACGTCGTTCGCACCACGCCGCCCGTCCGTCGACGACGGTGCGCAGGACCGCGCCCTCGCTCTCTAGTTGCAGGAGCAGCGGATCGTCGCTGTGCACGGGGCCGAGCGCCTCCATGCGACCGCGCAACATCAGCTTGGGGTCGCGCGTCGAATCCGCGGCGAGCCAGCGAGTCTCTTCGTGCACGACACGTCCGCTCGCCGCCAGCTCGCCGAGCCAAGCGCGCCACGGTGTCGCCTCGTCGTCGGTGACCCAGCCCATCCACGAGAGCGCTTCGTGAACCTCCTCGGCATTGCGGGGATCGGGCCAGGCCTCGGCGCGCACGCGTTCGATCGCGATGGGGTCGAGTGCGCCGATGTCGGACGCATCGCGCTCGCGCAGAGCGCGGCGATTGGCGACAGCCTGCGTGCGACGCTCCTCGAGTGGCGCGTCGTCGAGGAACGCATAGGCGCGAGCGCTCATCACGTTGCGCGCGAGTGCGGACGGCTCTGCCACGTCGATGGCGACACGCTCGATCGAGCCGTCGCGCAGTCCGCGTAGCACTTCGAGCATGCCCTCGACGTCCATCGCTTCGTGGAGGCAGTCGTGGAGCGTCTGCTTCACGAGCACGTGATCTTCGGGGATCGTGAGGTCGCCCGGCGGCAGATTCTCGCCGCAGGCGAGCACCTCGGGGAAGGCGCTCGCCAGCAGATCGTCGGAGCGCATGCGCAGGAGCGGCGCAGGCACGCGTTTGCCGCCGTGGAAGCGCTCGACCAAGAGCGCGCGCTGGACGTTCCAACGCCAGCGTGCCTCAAACAAGGGCGATGCGAGCACCGCTTGCGCCAAGACATCGCGAGCGGTCTTGGGGTGCAGGTAGTCGAACACCTCGTCCAGCGGAAAGCTGTGCATGGGTCCGAGCGAGAGCAGGACCGCATCTTCGGTGGCCGCGGCTTGAAGCTCGAATCCAAAGTGGCGACAGAAGCGCTTGCGCAGAGCGAGGCCGAGCGCGCGGTTGATGCGCGCACCGAAGGGCGAGTGCAGGACGAGCTGCATGCCACCGCTCTCGTCGAAGAAGCGCTCCAACACGAGCCGCTTCGTCGTCGGGAGCGTGCCGAGGCCGCGGCGACACTCTTCGACGTACTCGCCGAGGGCGCGCAGGCTCGTGAGGTCGACACCGGTCTGTTCGATGCGTTGCTGTGCGCCGAGCTCGCGAACGGCGCAGATCTCCTCGCACAGCTCGCGCGTGCGCGCCGGCGCCTCTCCGAACCAAAATGGAAGCGACGGCGGCGTACCGAAGGCATCGGCGACGCGCAGCGCCCCACGCTCGATGCGCAGGATGCGCCACGAGCGATTTCCGAGCTGGAACACATCGCCGATCACCGAGTCGATGCCGTAGTCTTCGTCGACCGTGCCGATGAAGGTCCCCTCGGGATCGAGGTACACCTTGTAGTGGCCGATGTCGGGAATCGCGCCGCCGCAGGTGATCGCCGTGAGCCGCGCGCGGCGGGTTCCGCGCACATTTCCGTGCACGCGGTCGCGGTGCAGAAGCGCGCGGCGGCCCTGCGAGTGCAGCTCCAGCAGCGCGTCGAAGTCAGCGCGCGGCGTATCGCGATAGGGCCACGCTCTGCGCATGCGCTCATAGAGCTCGTCTTCATGCACGCTGCCGGACGCGCACTCGGCGACGACCTGCTGCGCGAGAATGTCGAGCGGCGCACGCGGCTGCGGAGTACGGTCGAGCACGCCTCGGCGCACCGCGCGGAGCAGGGCGACGGATTCCTCGAGCTCTTCGCGCGTCATGGGAAAGACGATGCCCTTCGGAGTGCGACCGACACCGTGGCCCGAGCGCCCGACGCGCTGCAAGAAAGCTGCGATCGAGCGCGTCGTACCGAGTTGGACCGTGAGGTCGACGTCTCCGATGTCGATGCCGAGCTCGAGCGACGCGGTTGCGACCAAGACGCGCAATTCCCCGCGCTTCAAGCGCTCCTCCGCGCGCAGTCGTCGCTCGCGCGAGAGGCTGGAGTGATGGCAGCCGACCCTGTCCTCTCCGAGCAGCTTCGCGAGCTCTGCGGACGAGCGCTCGGCGAGCTTGCGCGTCCCGACGAACACCAGCGTCGTCCGGTGCTCCTGCGCAAGTTGCGCCACGCGTCGGTAGATCTCGCCCCAAGTCTCGCTCGAGCACACGGTCTCCAGCGGAGACGGCGGTATCTCGACGCGGACATCGATCGCGCGCAGGTGCCCTTCGTCGATGAGCGTGCACTCGCGGTCCGCTCCCACGAGGAATTGGGCAACGTCTCGAACGGGTTTCTGTGTGGCGGACAGTCCGATGCGCTGAACCTCGCCCGCGAGCGAGCAGAGTCGCTCGAGCGAGAGCGCGAGGTGCGAGCCGCGCTTGTCGCCGAGGACAGCGTGCACTTCGTCGAGGATCGCCGTGCGCACGCTTCGCAGCATCGCGCGGCCTTTTTCGCTGCACAAAAGGATGTAGAAGCTCTCCGGCGTTGTGACCAGGATGTGCGGCGGCCGCGCAGCCATCGACGATCGTTCGCGTTGCGGCGTGTCGCCGGTGCGAACGACGACGCGGAGCTCGGGCAGGCTCGGGTCGAGCTCGCGCAGTCTCGCGAGCGGTGCGGCCAGGTTCTTCTGAACGTCGTTCACCAGCGCGCGCAGCGGCGAGACGTAGAGGATCGTCGTGCGGTCTTCGAGCGCGGCGCCCTGACGCAGCAGGCCGTCGATCGCGGCAAGAAACGCCGCTAGCGTCTTTCCCGAGCCTGTCGGGGCTGCGATGAGCACGTGCTCGCCGCGTGCAAGCGCCGGCCAGCCGCGTCGCTGCGGCGCCGTAGGTTCGCCGACCTCCGCGGCGAACCAGCGCTGCACGGACGGGTGGAAG
>JBIKYW010000426.1:0-3599 GCA_044355055.1 Planctomycetota bacterium
ACTTCCAGTGGTGGTTCCGCGACCCCTCCGACCCCTTCGCCGTCGGCCTCTCCGGCGGCCTCCGCGTGCTGGGCTTCTATCCCTGACCGACGGCCGCTGAGATCCGAGCTCGAGCTCCGCATGGCGGGGCTCGGGCTCGCGGTGTTTCAGTCGAGCTGGCGCAGGCGGGTGGCTTCGTGTTCGGCGAAGCGGTCGGTCATGCCGGCGAGGTAGTCGCAGACGGCGCGGGGGAGGGTGACCTTGTCGGCCCACTGGCGGTACCAGGGGGCCATTTCTTGGGGGCGGGCGAGGTAGGCGTGGAAGAGCTCGCGCAGGGTGGTGGCGGCGTGGCGGGTGAGCTCTTGGAGGTGGGGGTGCTTGTAGAAGCGCTTGTCGAGGAAGCGCTCGAGCTCGGCGACCTCCTTCTTCAGCTCCTTGGAGTGGCCGATCAGCATCGTGCGGTGCGCGCGGGCGTCGTCGGCGCAGGTGAGCTTGGCGGCAGCGAGGCGCTCGGCCGAGGCGTGGATCAGGTCGTTGATGCAGATCTTGAGCATCTCGTTGGCGACGCGCTTCACGCGCAGGCGCTGGTCGGCGGAGGCGTCGAGGAAGCCGGGGTGGCGTAGGTCGACCTGCTCGCGGGCGCCGCGCCACAGCGCGCTCGCCTCGCGGAGCTCTTCCTCGCGGAAGATCCCGGCGGCGAGCCCGTCCTCGACGTCGTGCATGTCGTAGGCCGTGGAGTCGGCGAGGTCGACGACCTGCGCTTCGAGGTAGGCCTTCTGCGGGCGCGGGCGGAACTCGTCGGGCCAGTCCTCGTCCTTCTCGTGCTTGAGCAGCGACTCGCGCAGCTCGCGCGTCAGGTTGAGGCCCGGATACTCGGGGCTGCGGCGCTCGAGCAGGTCGACGACGCGCAGCACTTGGAAGTTGTGGCGGAAGCCGCCGTGGGCCTTCATCAGTTCGTCGAGGGCCCACTCACCGCGGTGGCCGAAGGGCGGGTGGCCGATGTCGTGGCACAGCGCGAGTCCCTCGCAGAACGGCTCGTTCAGGCGCAGCGCGCGACCGATCGAGCGCGCGACCTGCGCGACCTCGAGCGAGTGGGTGAGCCGCGTGCGGTAGTGGTCGCCCTCGCGGTTGACGAAGACCTGCGTCTTGTACATCAGCCGCCGGAAGCCGGTGCAGTGGATGATGCGGTCGCGGTCGCGCTCCCAGACCGTGCGCAGGTCGTCCTCTTCCTCGGGATACTTGCGGCCCTTCGAGCGGGCGGACTTGAGCGCCCACGGCGCGAGCTCGCGGTCCTCGCGTGCTTCCTTGGCGTGGCGGTCGAGCAGTTCGAGCATGGCGGAAGTGGGGGAGCGGGGTAGCGGGCGCGGCCGATGGGGAGAAGTGGCGCGCGGGAGCTTAGGATGCGCGAGCGTGTCCCCCCACTCCAGCACGATTCGAGGCCTCGTCGCGGCCCTCGGCGCGTTCGCGCTCGCCGCGGCCTGCTCGGCCGAGCCTGCGCCGCCCGCGTCCAGCGCTGTGCGGAGCGCCGCCGGCCGCCCGCGCCCCGTGATCGACGATCCCAGCCGTTTCGGCGGCACGATCGAGCTCGGCGGCGAGCTCGCGCGGGCCGAGCGCGGGTCGGTGCTCGTCATGCTGCGCGCAGCGGGACAGTCCGCGCCGCTGTGGGCGTACTTTGTCGATCTGCGCGACCCTGCGGCCGAGCGCAACGGACTCGTGCGGCGCGACGACGGCTCGCGCGCCCTCTACTTCACGCTCGACCGCGACACGACCCTGATCGGCGCGCCGCTGCCGCACGACACGGCGTTCGAGATCGCGGCGCTCTACGACCCTGACGGCGACATCGACAGCAAGGACGGACAGGTTCGGGCGAGCGCACCGGCGCGCCGTGGGGATCTCGCCATTCGCATGGAGCTCGGCACGCCGTGAGTGCCGCTTGGTTCGAAGAGGCGTTCCGCGCCGACTACCGCGCGGTGTACCCGCATCGCGACCTCGAGGCCGCGCGGCCGGAGGCGCGCTGGCTCGTCGCGCACGGTGTGCGCGGGCGGACGCTGGATCTCTGCTGCGGCTTCGCACGACACACGCTGCTTCTGCGCGAGCAGGGCGTCGACGTGTTCGGCCTCGATTTGTCGGAGGATCTGCTCGCCGCGGCGCGAACGCTGCCGGACGCGGAGCGCCTGCTCGCCGGACGTCTCGTGCGCGGGGATGCGCGCGAACTGCCGTTTGCAAGCGCGAGCTTCGCGTCGCTCGTCAACCTGTTCTCGTCGTTTGGCTACTTCGGCGAGCTCGGCGACGAGCGCGTGCTCGCCGAGATCGGTCGCGTGCTGCGGCCGGGCGGGCTCGCGGTGCTCGATCTGATGAACCCCGCGTTCGTGCGCGCGAACTTGCGCGACGAGACGCGCCGCGAAGGCGAGGACTTCCTCCTGCGCGAGCGGCGCGCGCTCGTCGACGGCGGTCGGCGCGTCGTGAAGGACGTCGAACTCGTGCGGCACGGCGAGTCGCGTCGCTGGCGCGAGGACGTGCGGCTCTACGAGCTCGCGGAGCTGCGCACGAAGCTCGCCGCGCACGGCCTCGGCGTGCGCGAAGTCCACGGGGGCTTCGCCGACGAGCCCGCAGGCGACAGCGCGCCGCGGCTCTTGCTCGTCGTGACGCGCAGCTGAGTGCGTCGGCGCGAAGCTCGGCTGCTCGAAAGACGGCACGAAGCGCTGCGGGTGGCCAGTGCGCCGCGCACACACGAATGGGGCGCTCGCAACGCCTCACGGTTCGAGCTTCCGTCGAGTCCGCGCGGGCGATTCACGACGTCTCGTCGAGCGAGCCTGCGCTCCTTGCGTAGTCGAACACGTCGCGCGGAGTGCTTGCGGCTCGGTCGATCGACGAACGGGTGCGCCTTGGCGCGTCAGCGCGGCGCGATGCCGCGCTCGGCGAGCCAGCGCTGCACCTCGCGCGCGACGACCGCGTTGCCTTCGCGCGAGAGGTGCATGCCTTGGTAGAGCGGTTCGACGCGGCGCGGATCGGAGTCGGCGGCGGCGCCGAGCGCCACGGAGAGATCGATGCACGGGATGCCGCGCTCCGCGAGTTCGTCGACGAGAGGCGCGCGCCAGTAGGCGTCGCCGCGCGCGAGCCAGCCGGTGAGGTCGGGCTTGGACGGCCAGACGAGCACGGGCGCGGCGCGTGCGCCGCTCGCGAGCGCTTCGCGGTGGAACGACTCGAGAATCGCGAGCGTGAGCTGGCGAGGCTCGCCCTCCGCATCGAGCCAGAGTGTGCGGTGGTTGCGGCGGCCGCTCTCGGCCGCGAGCACGCCGAGACGCACGATGCTGGAGCGCCACAGCCATGCGGGAAGCGCCGGGTCGGCCCAGTATTCGTGCTCGCGAAGTCGCTCGCCGATGCTGTTGTCGAGGATCGCGTCGAAGAGCTCGCTCTCGCGCTCGAAGCCGAGCGGCACCACCTGCAGCGTGTTGTCGACGAGCCGCAGGCGCGGCTTCGCGGAGGGCGTGCCCGCGAGCGTGGCGAAGCAGGGTCGATAGCGGTTCACGTGGCGGCCGATGTTTTCGAGCATCAGTCCGATGCACACGACGTCCGCGTCGAGCGGCGGGCCGACGCGGCGGAAGAGCAGCAGCGCCTGA
>JBIKYW010000045.1:0-11687 GCA_044355055.1 Planctomycetota bacterium
CCCGACGACAGCGTCACAATCGCGACCATCCTCCGTGCGAATGCGATCCCCGATGGGACAGGCGGCCCACGCATCGTGCAGCGTGATCACCGCCGGAATTCCGACGCGAGAGAGGGCGAGCAAGAGGTCGCGCGAAAGTCCCTGCCAATGATGGACGTGCGCCACGTCGGCGCGCCACTCCCGCGCGAGCTGCGCGCACTTCCCAGAAGTTGTCGGATCCAGCGACTTGTGCCAGTGGTCGGGATGCAGATCCTCGCGTCGCACGCGGATCGATTCGACACCCTCGGCAGCGTCGCTCGCCCCGTCAGGTGAGCACCATGCGATCGAGTCCCCGACCGCCAGCAGTCGCTCCGCTTCCCCTGCGGCGCGCAGACGCGCGCGCCTGCGGCGTGGGTCCGCAGCGGCAGGAACGACCGAGAAGACCCTCATCGTGCCGCGAGTCCCGCGCGCAGCTCTTCGTACACGGCGACGTGACTACGCGCATTTTCGGAAACGTCGCGCGCGATCGCCCCTCGCGGATAGAGCGCGCTCAGGCGTTCGGGCTCGGAGAGAATTGCGCGCAGTTCGCGTGCGAGCGCATCGACGTCTCCGGGGGCGACGTGGAAACCGCTGACGCCCGGCTCGACGAGCTCGGCCATGCCGCCGAGTGCGGAAACGAGCAGCGGCGTTCGTGTCGCGAGAGCCTCGAGAATCACCATCGGCGCATTCTCGAACCACAGGCTGGGGACCACGAGCAGATCGAGGTTCGCGAGCCAGCGCGGGACTTCGTCGCGGGGAAGTGCGTTGTCGAGCGTAGCGCCGGCGCTGTGCGCGAGCTCCGCGAGTTGCGTCTGAAACACGGCGTCGGCCTGCTCTTTTCCGCGCAGCTCGAGCGTCGCCCGATCCCGCAGCGTCGGCTCCAAGCTCCCCCATGCGCGCAGCAGCAGGTGCGGCGCCTTGTGCGGGGCGAGAGTGCCGAGGAACCCGATGCGCAGCGGTCGCTGCGAGCCCGCCGCATGGCGGCGCAGCTCCGCGGCAAACTTGGTGAGTTCGAGTCCCGTCGGAAGCCACTCGATCCGTGTCCTCTCGACACCCCACTCCACGAACTTCTCGGCGAGAAAGCGCGATGGCGCGAAGAAGCGTTGCACGAACGGAAGCACACGCTCTCGCATCGCGACATCCCGATCCGCGGCAGCCTGCGCCAGTTCCGTTGCCGCTCCCGCATCGGCCTCGACCCACTCGCGCGAATCCGCGCGGCCCGCGATCCGCAGGCCCCGCGCCGCGCGCTTGGCTGCACCTGAGAAATCGACGCCGGTCCCGCGCCGCAGCGCCGAGAGAGCGCGTCCGGTCACGCGCTCGAGCGCGGTCTGGCGGAACTTGAACGTCGACAGACACGAGCCGCAGCGCGCGAAGTCGAGCTGCTCGCAGCGCCCCCCATCGGGGTGCAGCCGCTGTCCGAAGCGCGCACAGTGAAGCCAGAAGTCGTGCAGCGTGAAGGCCACCGCGGCACCCGAGCGCGCCGCGGTCTCGACACAGCCGATCGACAGGTACATGAGGTGCTGAAAGTGCACGACGTCGGGCCGCAGTCGCGCCAGTTCCGCGGCGAACACCGCCTCCACACGCGGGTTGTCCCACGTCTCGCGGAACGCGCGGTGATAGAGGTTGTTGACGAGCTCGACGACCTCGATCCCCCGCCACTCGCGCCGCACGAGCGACATGTCCGTCCGCGAGACATCCTTGTCCGTCGTGAAGACCGCGACCTCGTGACCGAGCGCTCGCAATCCGAGCGCGAGCTCTCCGGTGTAGACCTCCGTACCCGCGGCGTGCGCGGGAAGGAAGTTGTGCGAGACGAGGAGGACGCGCATGGCGCGGAGAGAGACTAGCGCTCGCGCGCGGGCGGCTCTACGGAGCAGCGGTGAACTGCAGTCCACCCGAGAGGTTGGTGCCCTTGGCCGCAGGAGGATCTCGGTACCAGATCTGGGCGTTGTAGACGCGGCCCGCCGTCAGCGGCGCGCCGAGTGCCGAGGGCGTGGCCCTGAGGTAGGCCGTGAAGTCGATTGCGTACACGCCATTGCAAAGGCCTGCGTTACCGCCCGTCGCCTGGATCGCGATGCGCTGCGACGGAGACTGAATGCACCGGAAGCTCGTCGAGTTGACGCCCCAAGAGAGGCTCGCCGGACCTTGGATCGTGTAGAAGCACAGTGCCGTTTTCTGCCCCTCCAGCTGCGTGCAGCGCACGATGAAGCCGGACGTCGCCGCCGCACTCGGTGTCCCCGTGGCCGAGAGCACCGGCACGCAGCCATTCGTGCTGGTGCCGGAAGTGCAGTACGCGATGACGCTGCCGAGCGCGCAGACGTCGGGGATGCCGTCCGCGTCCGTGTCGAGCGCGCCAGCTTGGATCTCGCACACGTCACCGAGGCCGTCCGCGTCGCAGTCGCGCTGACCGGGATTGGGAAGCGCGACACAGTTGTCGACACAGTCACTGCGTCCATCGCCGTCGGTGTCGACGTCGCTCACGCCGCAGCCGCAGATGCCGGGCGCCGTCTTCGCCGCATCGTTCGGGCACAGATCGTTGCAGTTTGCCGTGCCGTCGCCGTCACTGTCGGTGTCGGCCACGCCGCAGCCGCAGATGCCCGCCGCGAGCTTCAGCGGATCCTGCGGGCAGCCGTCGTTGCAGTCCGCGACCCCATCGCTGTCGGAGTCGACGTCGCTCACGCCGCAGCCGCAGATGCCGGGCGCGGTTTTCGCCGCGTCGTTCGGGCACAGGTCGTTGCAGTTCGCCGTTCCGTCGCCGTCGCTGTCCGTGTCAGCCACGCCGCAGCCACAGATTCCCGCCGCGAGCTTGAGCGGATCCTGCGGACAGCCGTCGTTGCAGTCGGGAACCACGTCGCCGTCGGAGTCGACGTCGCTCACGCCGCATCCACAGATTCCCGCCGCGAGCTTGAGCGGATCCTGCGGACAACCGTCGTTGCAGTCGGGAACCACGTCGCCGTCGGTATCGACGTCGCTCACGCCGCATCCACAAATGCCGGGCACCGTCTTCGCCGCGTCGTTCGGGCACAGATCGTTGCAGTTTGCCGTGCCGTCGCCGTCACTGTCCGTATCGGCCACGCCACAGCCGCAGATGCCCGCCGCGAGCTTGAGCGGATCCTGCGGACAGCCGTCGTTGCAGTCCGGAGTCCCGTCGAGGTCCGTGTCTGAGGTCGACCATGTCAGCACGAACGAAGCACCGTTCGCTGCCCCATCGCGGCCCGCAACACGGATCCAACAGTCCTCACCCGCCGCGAGCGGGACGAGCAAGCGCGAGCCCGGTCCACAGGGAGGCGGCGAATCGTCGCTGCAAATCCCCGGGAAGAGCGGCGCAGCGCTGAGAGTCGGGCACGCGGAGTAGGCCGTCAGTACCGTATCGGTGGTCCCGCAGGTGGAGACGGTCAGAGCGGTCGCGCAAGGCGCATCGAAGCGATACCAGACATCGAAGGCCGTGAACTCGCCGCCGCATGGCGCAAGGGCAAGCGCGCCGAGACTGGAGGGCTCGGCCGTGGCGCCCTCGAGCGAGCCCGAGAACGATCCCCCCGCCACCGACAGGGAACGCGCGTCGGAACAGTCGTCGTTCGGCTCGTCCGAAGCGAGCGAACACTCGAGATCGAACGAACCGCTTGCGGAGCTCTCCGAATGCACGAGGACCGAGTAGGTGCGTCCTGGCAGCGCGCGCAGCACCACCTTCGCGCGCCCCGCCGCGTCGATGTCGTCATTCGAAGTCACCCCGAGCAGGCTTCCGCAGCTTCCCCAGAAGACACTGATGCGCGAGTCGAACGCGCTGCTGCTCACGCGCAGCGCTACGGACGCAGAGTCGAGGCCCGCGCCGACGGGGACCGTGAGCGAGTACCACACACCCGGACCTTGAGCGCCGTTGAATGGCTGACCGAGCGGAGCCGCGAACGACGGAAGACCGGAATCGATCGCTGCGTACTGCGTCGAACCCGCGACGATCGAGGGCAGAGTGAGCGGGATGGCGCCCGCGCACGCATCGTTCGCGGGCGTGAAGCGTGCGGTGACTTGGAACGAACCTGTGCTGCCCCGATCCGCGACGCGGACGAGGTAGCTATTCGGCGCCGATGCGAAGTAGCTCAGGCACGCATGGGCCGCGCCACACGGCGTCCCGTCGCAGCCCGTATTGCAGGCGAGCTCCGCGCCGCCGCAGGACGCGTACAGCGTGAGATTCATCCCCGTCGACGAGCCGCAGGTGTCCAGCGCGAGCGTGCCCGCGGCTGGCACGTCGATCCGATACCACGCGTCGCGCCCGTGCGGGGCGCAGCTCGGACTCGCTTCACGATCCGTGAAGAAGTTGATCGCCCCCTGCCGCGGGACACCGAGCGTGAGGGGCTGGGCGTTGCTGCACCGGTCATTCGCGACCGGCGAGCCGCGGCGCAGCTCGAGTCCGTACGAAGAACCGGACGCACTCGGCGCGAGTCCGCCAGTCGACGGAGCGAGCGCGCCTTGCAGCTCACGGTTGGTGGGCACGATGCGCACGGCGTACCAAGCCCCCGCGACGACCGGCGCCATGAGCTGCGTGGACGCGCAGGGCTCCGAGATCGGCGACTGCGCAAGCAAGCTGTTGGCGTCACAGCCGCCGCTGCTCCCCAGTGCGCGCAACTCGAGTCGCCCCGGGAACTGCGCGGTGAGCGTCGCCATCACATACTCGTTGCTCGGAGCGAGGAAGCGATACCAATCGTGGTCGCGCCGATCGCCGAAGGAACGTGCCGTCCCGTTCCAGCGCTCGATCGGAGCCACGAAGGCCACATCGACGAAGCGGGCGGCTGAGTCATCGCAGCCGTCGTCGAGCGCGGGGCCGAAGAGCGGCTCGGGTTCGGAGTTGCCCTGCGCAATCGGCGGGCAGACGTCGCTCGAAATCGGAGCGCTGCACGGCCCTAGGTCACGCACCGTCGCGACGTAGGTGAACGTCTGTGCACCGACGGCGAATGGCGCGATCCACACGAAGTACTCGTCCCCGGGAGCCGTGCAAAAGCTCAGCGATGAGCGGCGCTCGGTGCCCGTGCCCGCACCACACAGGGCGGGCGCATCATCGTTCGAAGCGACGAGCGCGAGTGCATCGCACGTCCCCGAGAAGACGAGCACGACCGTATCGGGAATCGTCGAGCCGCCGACGAGGGGCGACGCGCACGTATCGATCCCGAGCACTCCGCCCGTGCCCGTGACGTTGAGCCAGATCCCGCGCCGCGAGAGCATGGTCCCCGGGTTTTCGGACGAGCTCGACTGGAACGAGTTGTACTCGGCATTGGCGTTCGTGAAGCTGCCGCTCACCTGCACGGGAGGGGTGAAAGGGCCCGCGAGCGCGAGCGCGGAGGCACAGTTGTCGCTGTCGGGCACGATCGGCGCGTGGACGTGCAGCCCGACGTAACCGGCACCGAAGCGTGCTCCGTCCGAGCAGGCCAAGGGGAGGTGCACGATGCCCTGAGGCTGCGTCGACGGAACTTGCACCTCGAGGGAGTAGAGTCCGTCGCCCGCGTGCTCGTCCCCCGACACACCGTCGTCGTTGAGCGCCGCAGCCACGGGCCCACTGATCCGTGAGAGATCGACCACGACGACAAGCGACGACGGGAGCGTCGGTGCGACACAGGCTTGCGGCTCGCAGACGATGCGCACCGTGCGCCCGGGCTTCGCGAACCACGGCTGCGCCATCCCGGACAGGGAGAGTCCCGTCGACGAAGGCGTCGAGAGGTTGCGGGGCTGAGGCAGGCCGACGGACCAATCGTCTGCATTGACACCGCTGTCGAGCACGCCGCAGCCCAGGCGCAGGATCGCGGTCGTGTTCGAAGGCGACGGGGCATTGAGCGCGGCGGAGAATGGCGCGCCCGACTCGTTCCAGCTCGCGCCCGGTCCGTAGCCGACGAAGTCGACGAGGAAGGGACTCGACGGCGTGCTGCCAGCGAGCGGAGCCGTGCTGGAGCAAAGCGCGACCTTGCCATCGGACGACGAGAGAAAGGTCGTGCCCAGCGCATCGGCCGCCGGAAGCGCGAGTGACTGCGGCGAGGGCAGCGTGTTGCCCGAACCTTGGCGGATCAGCAGGTAGCGACCGGTGTCGAGCACGAGGGCCGGCAGCGGGGTCACCTGCCACGACGAACCGGCGGCGGACGCATACTGCACGGACCAGCCCGCGAGCGACTGGGGCGGCCCCGAGTTGAAGAGCTCGACGAAATCGGACGACCAAGTCGCGCCGACGTTGCCGCCGCCACCGTAGATCTGCGAGAGGCGCACCTGCGCGGCTGCGTGCGAATTGGTCGCGCTCAACGCAAGCAGGAAGGCCAAGAGGGCTCGAAGCCACACGCGCCCCAACTCGGCGCCAGCGCTCCTCCCCCGCAACTCGGAGGCTCGACTCGACGGATGGGTCATGGATCGCTCGCGCGGCCCCGCGGAGCCATCTCTCTATTCCACGCGCGAACTCCATTTCCGACAAGTCGGCGCGCGCGCGGACCTACTCCCACGCCCGAGGAACATGAAAAAAACTCGTGGCCGCGCGGCCATGTCGGTTGCGCGAACCTGTCGGTTTCGCGGCCATGTCGCTTGCGCGACCATGGAGAGCGAGCGGCGGCGCCCGAGCGATCGGTCAGGGACCGACGACGAACTGCAGCGCGTTCGAGAGGCTCGTCGTACCCGGGCTCGCCGGGTCGCGGTACCAAGCCTGCGACCAGATCGGAGTGCCGGGCGTGAAGGGCGTTCCGAGCGCGAACGGCCGCGCCGCGCGGAAAGCATTCCAGTCCAGTTGGTAGCTGCCATCGCAGCCCCCCGGGGTTCCGCCCGAGAGCTGGGCGCCCGTGCGTTGGGTCGGCGACTTCACGCACAGAAAGCTCGAGCTTCCGGGCGCCCAGACGGCGGAGTGAGGGCCGTTCGTGCTGTAGAAAAAGAGTCCAAGGCGGTCGGCGTCGACTCCATTTGCCGTCAGCACGAAGCCCGATGGCGCGCTGCCACTCGGCGAGCCCGCGAACGCGAGCGTGGCCGAGCAGCCCGCGGCACTCGTGCCCGCCGTGCAGTAGATCGAAGGCGCCGTGCAGTCGACGTCGCGAATGCGGAAGTCGTCGATCGCAGCTTCGACGATCGAGCCCTGCCCGAGATCGGAGGCCTTGAAGCGCAACTGGATGCCGGGCCCCGGCGGGAAGAAGTCCGAGACACGGAACTCGTGGTAGTACCAGCCGCCGCTCGCCTCGACGCCGGTGGGACCGACGGTCTCGACCAACTGCCAGCCCGAGCCGTTCGTGATGTCGACGCGGAAGGTGTCGTCGACCACGCCCTGATTGTTCGAGTACCAGCGCCAGTAGCTCACGACCGGGTCCATCATGCCCGTGAGGTCGTAGACAGCGGTCTTCAGCGTCGTCGTGCCGCCATCGACATCGGCGGTGCCCACCGAGGCATTCACGATCGCTTGCCCGGTAACCCAGCAGAGAGTGCCGTTCGGCGAGTGGTCGTCCTCGGGCTGCGCCGCGGTGCCGTTGGGATTGCAGCGGAACCACAGGCCCGACGTCGCGTTGTCACCCGTATCGCCCACCGACCAGCCGGCGATGTTCTCCATGTCGAGCAGCGCGGCGGTGCTCACGCCGTAGGCGACGAGGCTGCGCAAGGGCTGGCTCGCGCCCTCCGGCGGGTACTTCCACGAGACGCCGTTGGTCGAGTCTGCCGAGATGTACCAGCTGACATCGCTGCCGCAGGGAAGCGCGGGGAACTGGACCGAGTAGTTGCCATTGCCCTGCGCGACGAGCGGCACGCTCACGGTGCCCGCGCCCACGTCGTAGTAGAGCCGCTCCGAGCCCGGCACGATCAGCGAGCTCGGCGAGGCTTGGATCGTCGCGGCGAAGCTCTGGCCGCCGGGGTTGATGAGCGCGGGCACAGCTTGTGCGAGCGCCACGTCGACGAGCGGCTGCCCCACCCACCACACGAACAGGCCGCTCTCGAGATCCCCACCGATCACGACACCGCTCGGAAAGTACGGATACACGCTCCAAAGTCCGTTGAACTGGGCTCCGTCGTCGAGCGGGAAGGTGTCGTAGAACGCAACCTCCGAGCAGTTCAGCGGATCCGTGCGGTCGAACACGCGAACGCCGCTGCGATAGTTCGCCTCGAAGATCCGGTTGCCCTTCGTGTAGAGGTTGTGACCGATCGCGGCGTTGCCGTTGGTAAAGCTCCCGAGCAACGTCGCGTTGGCGAGGTTCGCGATGTCGACGACGTAGGTCGTCGTCGGCACGTTGGGCTCGTCGAGCTCGTCGTTGATGTAGCAGTACTTGCGATCGTCGGAGATCCAGCACTGATGGGAATAGGCCGCGCCCGGCCAATAGACCTCGCGCAGCGTGGTGATCGCCGACTTGTTCGTCACGTCGAGGATCGAGAGTCGAGTCGCACCGGAGCCGTTCCCGGTGCCCGCGCAGGCGAAAGCAATCTGCCGCCCCGCATAGGGGCCGGCGGTGTAGGTCACCACCTGAGTCTCGTGGACGTAGAGCGAGTTCCACTGCCCCACGAAGGGCGGATTGATCGGACTCGCGTTGAGATCGTAGATGCGTAGTCCGATGTTGCTCCCGCCGCCGCAGCGATACAGGAAGCCGCTGTGCGTGTCGATCGCCACCGTGTGCGTCGAGGTCACGCCGCCCGTGGTGATCGTGCCGACCTGCGTGACGACGCCGCTGTCGACGTTCGCCAAGCTGAAGACTTGGATACCACTGCCGCCCTCGCTGACGCAGTAGGCGTAGGTGCCGAAGACCTTCATGTCGCGCCACAAGCTCTGCGGCCCGGGTGCGTTGAGCAAGACCTGCGGATCGCTCGGATCCGTGATGTCGACGAAAGCAGACCCCGCGCTGTGGCCGAAGATCGCGATCTCGCGGCCTGAGGGCGACGTATAGCCCCAGCAGCTGTTGCCACTGTTCGCGCCGAAGGTCGTCAGCGGCAGCTGCGAGAGGAGTGAGATGCCGTTCGAGGCCATCGCGCGCGGAGTGCCGCCGCTCGCCATCGGTTGACCGGGCTGCACGCGCGTGCGGACGGGACGACCGTGGTACGGCGGCCGCAGGCTCCACAGCTTCGGGTCGTCCTCGTGGAGCGCGACCGCAGCGGAGGCCAAAAGAAGCGAGGCGAAGGCAGCGTAGGTGGTCTGGACGATGCTCATGCCGAATCGGGAGCGGATGGGACGGAGGACGACCTCGAGAGCCTTAGGAAGTGTCCCATGCGGGCGCCCGCCAGGGGAGTACTCGGACCGAATCGAGGGACTTTTCGTGGCTCTTGCAGCGAGCCGCGCTGCAGGGACTAGCGTCGGCGGTCCGCGCGCGGGATCCTCCCTGCCCACCACCTGCCGACTAGGACTCCCCCACCATGAAGTTCCGCCTGACCATCGCGCTCGCGACCTCCGCCTTCCTCGCCTCCCAGTGCGCGACGCCGTCCACGCCCGCGGCCATCGAGCGCGGTCCGTGGACGTCGCCGCAATACCCCGCGACGCGCCGCGAGGCGCACGTCGACACGTACCACGGCGAGCAGGTCGCCGATCCGTACAAGTGGCTCGAGGATCCGGACTCGGCGGAATCGCGGGCGTGGATCGACGCGCAGAACGAGCTCGTGCGGGCGCACCTCGAACCGCTGCCGATGCGCGCAAAGATGCAAGCGCGGCTGCGCGAGCTTTGGAACTACGAGCGCTTCGGACTGCCGACCGAGCGCGGCGGACGCTGGTTCAGCTCGCGCAACGACGGCCTGCAAAACCAGAGCGTGCTGTACGTGAGCGAAGCGCTCGACGGACGCGGCGAGCGCGTGCTGCTCGATCCGAACACGCTCTCGAAGGACGGCACCGTCGCGCTCAACGGCAGCGCGCTGTCCGACGACGGCCGCTACCTCGCCTACGGCGTGTCGGACGGCGGCTCGGACTGGACCGTCTGGCGCGTGCGCGACGTCGCGAGCGGCGCGGACCTCGCGGAAGAGCTGCGCTGGGTGAAGTTCAGCGGCGCGTCGTGGACCAAGGACGGCAAGGGCTTCTTCTACTCGCGCTACGACGCACCGGCGCCGGGTGCGGAGCTGCAGGCGGTGAACCGCAACCAGAAGCTCTGGTTCCACGCGGTCGGAACGCCGCAGTCGCAAGACGTGCTCGTCTACGAGCGACCCGACCACCCCGAGTGGAGCTTCGGTGGCACGGTGAGCGACGACGGGCGCTGGCTCGTCATCTCCATCGGGGAAGGCACCGACCCCCGCAACCGCCTGTTCGTCGACGACCTCGCGCAGCCGGGCTGGAGCGTCGTCGAGCTGATCCCCGAGTTCGACGCGAGCTTCGATCTCGTCGACACCGACGGCGACGTCCTGTGGCTGATGACGGACTACCTCGCGCCGCGCGGGCGCGTCATCGCCGTCGACACGCGCGCCCCGGCGCGCGCGGCCTGGCGCGAGGTGATCGCGCAGCGCGAGGAGAAACTCGAGGGCGTCGCGTTCGTCGGCGGCCAATTCCTCGCGCGCTACCTGAAGGACGCGCGCTCGCTCGTGACGGCGCACCGCAAGGACGGCTCGCTTCTGCGCGAGGTGAAGCTGCCTGGGCTCGGCACCGCGAGCGGCTTCGGCGGACGCGCGAGCGACACCCAGACCTTCTACTCGTTCGCGAGCTTCACCGCGCCCGGCGCGCTGTGGCGCTACGACCTTGCGACCGGGGAGAGCCAACCCCACCGCACGCCCAAGCTGACCTTCGACCCGTCGCTGTACGTCACCGAGCAGGTCTTCTACACGTCGAAGGACGGCACCCGCGTGCCGATGTTTGTCTCGCATCGCAAGGGACTCGTGCGCGACGGATCGAATCCGACGCTGCTCTACGGCTACGGCGGCTTCAACATCTCGCTCACCCCGAGCTTCTCGCCTGCGCGTCTGGCGTGGATGGAGCAGGGCGGCGTGTACGCGGTCGCCAACCTGCGCGGCGGCGGCGAGTACGGCGTGGAGTGGCACAAAGCAGGCACCAAGCTGCTCAAGCAAAACGTCTTCGACGACTTCATCGCAGCTGCGGAGTACCTGATCTCCGAGCGCTTCACGCGCGCCGAGCGCCTCGCGATCAACGGCGGCTCCAATGGCGGCCTGCTCGTCGGTGCGGTGCTCAACCAGCGCCCCGAGCTCTTTGGCGCCGCGATCCCCGCCGTCGGCGTGATGGACATGCTCCGCTTCGAGAGCTGGACCATCGGTTGGGCGTGGGCGAGCGACTACGGTTCCGTCAAGAACGCCGACGAGTATCGCGCCCTGCGCGCGTACTCGCCGTACCACAACGCTCGCGTCGGAGCTCGCTATCCGGCCGTGATGGTCGTCACGGCGGACCACGATGACCGCGTCGTGCCCGCGCACAGCTTCAAGTACGCGGCGGCGATGCAGCACGCGCAGGCGGGCGAGGCTCCGGTCTTGATCCGCATCGACGTGCGCGCGGGCCACGGCGCAGGCAAGCCCACGGGCAAGCAGATCGAGCAGGCCGCAGATGAGCTCGCGTTCCTCGACCGCGCGCTCGCCTGCGACTGAAGCTCAGCCGTTGCCGTTGGGGTGACACTGGTAGCACGTCTGCGGCCCGAAGCTGTAGCCGCCGACATCGTCGTGCTCCCCGTCCATCGCCGACTGGCGGTGCTCGTGGCAGTTGGTGCAGTTGAAGAAGGAGTAGTTCGACGGCTGCGTGTGGCAGGTCGCGCAGGCGATGCCGGAGTGCCGTCCCG
>JBIKYW010000427.1:0-3593 GCA_044355055.1 Planctomycetota bacterium
GAGCCCCATGTCCTTCTGCGCATCCCACACGTCGCCCTGCGTGCCGACGTAGGCGAGCGCCGTCTCGCCGCCAAAGACGAGCGCCGCGAGCCACTCGACGATTTCGTAGAGCACCGACCACGACATGCACACGGCGACCGCCAGCCAATAGGAGCTGCGCTCGCCGACCTTGACGGCGGCGACGAGAAGCTCGCGGACCGCGGGAGCGCAGAAGAGTCCAAAGCAGAGATGAACGAAGCGGTCGTAGTGGTTGCGGCCGATCGAAAGCGGCTGTCCGAAGAAGCGCTCAGCCCAAACGTCGTAGGGAACAAGCGAGTACGTGTAGTGAGCGCCGACCTCGTGCAGAACGAAGAACACGAAGAGCAGCGTGTACGCCGCATGCGAGAGCGGCGCACGCCGCCGCGTCGCGAGCACGAATGCAAGCCCTACTGCGAACACGGCGTTCTCGAGCGTCCAGGTCTGTCGCTCGACAGGATCGACGGCAAACACCGCGAAGACCGCGGCGAGCAGCGTGAGGAGGAACAGCGGATAGCCCACGCACAGAACGTGGGACGCCCCCCCACGGACGTCACGCCCGAACTGCGACCACCGAAGGCGCGCACGACTGCGCAGCGCCGCGCTCAGGCTGGAGTCGGCTCGCGAAACTGCATCGCGTGGAGTCGCGCGTACGCTCCGCCGCGTGCAATGAGCTCGTCGTGGCGTCCGAGCTCCACGAGCCGCCCTTGGTCGAGCACGGCGATGCGATCCGCGTTGCGAATCGTCGAGAGTCGATGCGCGATCACGATCACCGTACGCTCCTTCATCAAGCTGTCGAGCGCACGCTGCACTTCGGCCTCGCTCTCGCTGTCGAGCGCACTCGTCGCTTCATCGAGCAGCAAGATCGGCGCGTTCTTCAAGATCGCGCGCGCGATCGTGATGCGCTGGCGCTGTCCACCCGAGAGGCGTGCCCCCTGATCTCCGACCACCGTGTCGTAACCTTGCGGCAACGATGCGATGAAATCGTGGATGTGCGCCGCACGCGCCGCCGCCTCGACCTCGGCCGCGCTCGCGCCCGGCTTTCCGTACAGGATGTTCTCGCGGATCGTCGTGTGGAACAGGAACGGCACTTGCCCGACCATCGCGTACATGCGCGTCCAGTCGTCGAGCCGCAGCTCGCGCAGGTCGTGCCCATCGACTCGAATGCACCCTTCGCCGCAATCGATGAAGCGCGCGATGAGGTCGATCGCCGTCGTCTTGCCCGCGCCCGAAGCACCGACGAGCGCGAGCGTCTCACCGCGGCGGATCTCCAGAGAGAGCCCGTCGATCGCGGGACGCGGCTGACCCGAGTAAGTGAAGCGCACGTCGTCGAACGCGAGCGCGCGCTCCAGCCGCTCCACGGGGCGCGCACTCGGGCGCTCTTGGATGTCGGGGCGCTCGTCGAGAATCGCCTGAAGGCGCTCCGCAGCACCCGCGGACTCCTGGACGTGATTGACGGCGGTCGTGATGCGCTTCACGTGCGTGTAGATCATCGCGATGCCGCCGAAGAACACGGTCATGTCGCCCGGGCTCGAGAAGAGGCCGAAGCGCAGCGTGCCCCAGCCGACGGCGACGAGCAGCACCGCGAAGCCAAAGTGCGAGAGGAACGTCGTCGCACCTTCGATCGAGGCGACGGCGCGCACCATCTTCATCGCGGAGGCGAGGTAGGTCTCGTTGACCTCGCGGTAGCGCTCGAGCTCGCGCTCCTCCGCACGGAACGCCTTCACCGTGCGAATCCCCGAGAACATCTGCGTGAGGACCTCGACGGACGCTCCCAAGCTCGCGAGCGACTTCGTCGAGCGCTTGCGGACGCGTCGGCCGAGCTTCGCGATCGGCACGATCACGATCGGCAAGAGACAGAGGACGATGAAGGTCGGCATCGGCGCGCTGATCGCTGCCACGGCGAGCGAGCCCAACAACAGGAGCGGCTGCTGGACGAGGTCCTTCAGGATCAAGTTGACCGATTGCAGCGTCTGCGTGACGTCTGAGCTGATGCGCGAGAGGACGTCGCCGAACTGACGTTCACCGTGGTAGCGCATCGACAGACCGACGATGTGCCGCGCGATGCGCTGCCGCAGGTCGATCACCATGCGCAGCGCGGCGTGTCGCGCCAGAATCGTCATCGCGTACTGCGCCACTGCCGTCAGCAGCGTCAGGAGCAGAATCAGACCGCCCACCGTCCACAGCGCGGCGAGCTTCTGATCGTCGCCGTCGGCCGCGCCGGCGGGTCCGAACACCCAGCCCTCGACCCGCGCCTGCAGATCGCCAAAGAGCGTGCCCAGCGCACCCGACTCACCGCGCGCGGCCGCCTCGGCACCGGCGGCAGGGAACAACACGCGGTCGAAGAGCGGCTGCAGGAGCAGGAGCGGCGCCTTCTCACCGAACGCGACGAGGGCCGCGAGCAACGCCACGAGCACGAGCCGCCCGACCTGCGGCGCCACCTCCGGGCGCAGCAGCGCGAGCAGCCGCTGGAAGCTCGAGCCCTTCCACATGGGCGAGGAGGATAGTGCGCGCCGCATCCAATGCGAGCAAACGCAGCCCGCGAGCCTCGAAATCGCGCCTCGCACTCAGTCCGCGGCCGTGGCGGCACCGGCGCGCTCCAAGAGCTCGCGATACCACGCGACGGCGCGCTCGACCTGTGCCTCGTGTCCGACGACGCCCCACACGACCGAGAGCGTCGCGCGCGTGCCCATGTGGGTCTTGGTGCGCTGCGCGTCCTTGACGGCGTTTGCACACGGTCCGTCGGCATCGAAGAGGTTGAGCAAACCCTCGATGTCGATCGTCTGGCCCGACGCGTTGAACACGTAGCTCTCGCCCGCACCCGCGATGCCGATGCGCAGCGGCCCGCGCGCGCGCTCGAGGTCGACGACGCTGATCGGCAGCCCGGAGTGCAGACTCACCGCGTTGCACGCGTCGACTGCCAAGTTGATGCGTGGAAGGCCGCCTTCGCTCGCCGCGCGCACGAGGTACTCGCTCGAAGGCTTGCCGCGCCCCGTCGGCTTGTAGCCGCCGTGGCGGAGCAGGTCACGCACGGCCCCGCGCAGCTCCTCGGTGCGCGCGAGCGGCGTCGCGGCGCCATCGACGTGAAGCGCATGCAGCCACTCGGGCACCGGGCACTCCCCGAGCGGCGCAGGAAAGTGCGTGACGAACGTGCGGGCACACAGGAGCGGGTGGGCGTCGATCGCGGGCTTCACGCGGGCAGGATAGCCCGCGGCCCTCCCCGCCGTCCCCGATCCGGGTCGCGTCCGAAATCCGGCTCAAGCCACGCGTACGGGCGCCCGATCCCTCCGATCCCAACCCGCCCAACCGCCATGTCCTACGAAAAGGTCGTCACGATCATCCACGCCCGCCTCGCCAGCCACGGCCTGCCGGGGAAGGTGCTGCTCCCGCTCGGCTCTGCGAGCGTGCTCGAGCGCGTCGTCGAGCGCGCGGAGCGCATGCAGCGCGCCGACGGACTGCTCGTGGCGACCACGCGCGAGAGCGCCGACGACGGCATCGAATCGCTGTGCCTCGCGCGCGGCTGGGCCTGCCGACGCGGCTCGGACGCCGACTTGCTCGAGCGCTGCTGGCGCGCGGCG
>JBIKYW010000046.1:0-11682 GCA_044355055.1 Planctomycetota bacterium
ACCGACGTTGAAGAGCACCATGGCCTCTTCGCGCAGCTGCTGCGCGTCGTGGTAGGCCTCTTGGTAGTTCTTCGCCGTGACCGTCTCCGAGACGCTGAAGGCGTTCTGGATCAGCTCGTGCTCGTCTTCGTTGGCCGACTCCGGGTTGCCCGAGGTGGCGAAGTCGGTGACGCCGAGCACCTCGGCGACGAGCACCGCGTGGTGCGCCGTCAGTGCGCGGCCGGACTCGGTCACGATCGCCGGCTGCGGGATCGCGGCTTCTTCGCACGCCACCGACAGGTGGTAGACGACGTCGCGCGCGTACTCCGCGAGCGAGTAGTTCATCGACGACTCGAAGTTCGTGCTCGAACCGTCGTAGTCGACGCCGAGGCCGCCGCCGACGTCGAGGAACTTGACGCGCGCGCCCATTTCCCACAGCTCGACGAGCGTGCGGGTCGCCTCTCGCAGCGCGTTCTTGATCGCGCGGATGTCGGTCACCTGACTGCCGATGTGGAAGTGCAGGAGCTCGAGGCAGTCGAGCTTGCCGACGCGGTCGAGCGTCTCGACGACGTCGACGATCTGGCGCGTGGTGAGGCCGAACTTCGAGCGGTCGCCGCCCGAGTCGCTCCAGCGGCCCGAGCCCTTGCCTCCGAGCTTCGCGCGCACGCCGATCACGGGCTTGATGCCGATCTTCTCGCTCGCGCGGAGGATCGTGGCGAGCTCGCTGAACTTCTCGATGACGATGATCGGGATGATGCCGAGCTTGCTCGAGAGCAGCGCGGTCTCGACGTAGTCCTCGTCCTTGTAGCCGTTGCAGATGACGAGGCTGCCGCCGTCAGCTTGCAGCGCGATCGCCGCGAGCAGCTCGGGCTTGCTGCCGACCTCGAGGCCGGTGCCGTGCTTCTTGCCCTCTTCGAGGATGCCCTCGACGACGTGGCGCTGCTGGTTGACCTTGATCGGGAAGACGCCGCGGTAGGGACCCTGATAGTTGAACTCGGCGCGCGCGGCGTTGAACGCTTGGTTCAGCTCGCGCACGCGGCTGCGCAGGATGCCGTCGAAGCGCAAGAGCACGGGCGTCGCGATGCCGCGGCGCTTGATCTGCCCGATCAGCTCGTTGAGGTCGATGCCCGGACGGTCGGGGCGGTCGGGGCCCTCGGGGCTGACCTCCACGTTGCCGGCGGCGTTGACGCGGAAGTAGCCGCGCCCCCAGTTGCTGACGTTGTAGAGGCTCTCGCTGTCGAGGTGGGTCCAGGCCATCGTGGTGCTCGAATGCTCCGTTGGAGGAAGGCCGCGTAGTATAGAACGGAGGCGGCGGTCCGTGGGCCATCGCCCGCGCATTCCTCCCTCGGGCAGACAGGGAGCGCCGCCGCGGGCGTAGAATCCTGCCCGCCGTGGGTCACGAACTGCTCCAGCGAATCTCGATCGCCGAGGCCGCACCGCGCCTCGAAGGCGTCGTGCGCCGTACCCCGCTCGCGCCGTTTCCAAGCTCGGACCCGCGGATCGACCTGCGTCTCAAGCTCGAGTGCCTGCAGGAAACGGGCTCCTTCAAGGCGCGTGGCGCATGGAACCAGCTCGCGCTGCTCTCGGCTGCCGAGCGTGCGGCCGGAGTCGTGACGGTCAGCTCTGGCAACCACGGTAAGGCGCTCGCGTGGGCCGCGCAGCGCGCCGGCGTCCGCGCGACGATCGTGATGCCCGCCGACGCGTACCCGAACAAGATCGCCGCCTGCCGCGAGTACGGCGCCGAGGTGCTGCTCGGAGCGACGCGCGCCGATGCCGAGCGCCTGTGCGCGGAACGTGTGGCCGCCGGAGCGACGCTCGTGCACCCCTACGACGCCGAGCGCACGCTGCAGGGAGCCGGAACGGTCGGTCTCGAGATCGCGCAGGACTGGCCCGAGGTCGAAGTGGTGGTCGTGTGCTGCGGCGGCGGGGGATTGCTGTCGGGCTGCGCGCTCGCGATCCGCCAGACGCTCGGACGGCGCGTGCTGATCGTCGGGGCGGAGCCTGAGGGAGCGCCTTCGATGAAGCGCTCGCTCGAAGAGGGCCGCGCGGTCACGCTCGAGCGCATCACGACCAAGGTGCAGGGACTCTGTCCGCCTTACGCGGGCAAGCTCAACACCGAGATCTGCGGCCTCGCGGTCGACGCGGTCGTCACGCTCTCCGACGACGAGATCTTCGCAGCGCAGCGTGCCCTCGTGCACCGCGGCGGCTGGACCGTCGAGCCCGCGGGCGCCGCCGCCGCCGCCGTTGTCTTCACGGGCCGCCTCCCGAGTCTCGCGCTGCACGGCCGCAGCCAAGCGGATCCCCTGCGCGTCGCCGCGGTCGTGTCCGGCGGCAACCCCGACCCCGCACAGATCGCCGCCCTGCGCGCCGAACCGCGATGAAGCGTGTCGTCCTCGTTCGGACCCAAGGTCCGCGCAACGTCGGCTCCGTGATGCGCGCCGTCGCCAACTTCGGGCCCGCCGAGCTCGCGCTCGTGGCGCCCCAGAAGCGCTCGATGCTCGTGCACCCCGACTTCACGATGATGGCGCACGGCGTCGAGAACATCCGCGACAAGATTCGCGTGGTGCCGACGCTCGCGGAGGCGCTCGAGGACACGACCCACTCCGTCGCGTTCACGGGTCGTCCGCGCGACGGGCGCCTGCGCGTCGACTGGCGTGATCGCGCGAGCGAGTACCGCGAGCTGTGCGACGACCCCGAGCGCATCGTCGCGCTCGTCTTTGGCTCGGAGGCCGACGGGCTCTCGGGCGCGGAAGTCGACGCCTGCAAGGAGGTCGCGTTCCTGCCGACGAGCGCCGAGCACCAGTCGCTCAACCTCGCGATGGCCGCGGGCCTCGTGCTCTTCACGCTCTATTCCGGCGACGCCGTGCACAAGCGCGAGCGCGGACCGCGCATGGCGAGCGAGCGCCAGCAGCGCTTCTTGCGCGAGCACTTGAAGGCGGTGATGGGTGAGAAGATCGCACTCTCACTCGCGGCGAAGAAGGACATCGAGGAGTCGATCGACCGCGTGTTCACGCGCGTGCCGCTCGAGAGCCGCGACGCCCGCGCGTGGCACATGATGATGCGCGCGCTCGGCTCGAAGCTCTCGCCGCGCGACTTCGGCATCGGCGGCCCGCCGCACGACGCGCGCCCCGACGACTCGAAGCAGCGCTACGGCGAGCTCGACGACGCCTGACTCGTGCTCGGCGCTCGAGCTAGGCTCGCGCCCCGTCCTTGGCCCCGTCGGTCGCGGCCGGATCCTTCGGCTTCTCGGCGGGTTTTTCGGCTGCTGGCTTCTCGGGCGTGCCCGTGTCCGACGCGTCTTTCGACTTGGCCTCGTCGCGCTCGCGCTGGCGCTTCTCCGCGCGCTCCTTGCGCTCGGCGTCGCGCGCGGCGCGGCGGCGCTCGAGCTCCGCGTCCCACTCGGGGATGGACGGCATCTCCTTGTCGAAGATCCAAGGCTCCATCTTGGCGCGCACGTCCGCACCGGCCTCGGCCTCGACATGGGCGAGGAACTGCTCCAGCGTCGCGTTGCCGTGCAGGTGGTCGGCGACCCACTTGCGCATCAGGGCGAGGAAGCGCTCATCGCCGACGGCCTCGCGCACGACGTGCAGCGCGATCGGTCCGCGCACGTACACATTGGCGCCGAACATCTCCTCGACGGTGACGCAGCCGGGCGCCGACGCCTTTGAAAAGCGCGCCATCCCGTAGTTCGAGCGCACCTTCTCGAGGAACTTCTCTCGGCCGGCGTGGGACTCGTAGTACATCCACGCCGCGTACTCGGCGATGCCCTCGTTGATCCAGATGTCGTTCCAGTCCTCGACGCATACCGCGTTGCCGAACCACTGGTGGGCGAGCTCGTGGGCGATGATGTCCTCGGAGCCCGTACCCGCGCCGTAGACCGGCTTGGTCTGCGTCTCGAGCGCGCCGGGGATGCGCGCGTTGGTGAGGATGTTGCCCGAGATCTCGAACGGATAGGGCCCGAAGGCCTGCGAGAAGAACGCGAGCACCTCGTCGGTCTTCTGGAACGCCTTGCGCGAGTTCTCCTTGGACTTGCGCGTGAACCAGTTGGTGATTTCGAGACCGTCGGCGGTGTGATAGGTCTCGGAGTCGAGCTCGGCGATCGCGACGGTGGCGAGGTAGGTCGCCATCGGATCGCGCGCCTTCCACACGAAGGTGCGTGCGCTCTCTTCCTCAAGCTTCTCGACGAGAACGCCGTTGGCGACCGCGTCGAGCGGCTTGGGCACGCGCAGCGAGATGCGGAACAGCGCCTTGTCCTTGGGGTGGTCGTTGCACGGGAACCACGTCATCGCGCCCGCGGGCTGGCTGAAGACGTACGCTTCGCCGTCGCGCACGGTCCAGCCCATGGCGAACATCGGCATCGACGGGTCGCGTACGCCCTCGGGCTTGCCGTTGTAGCGCACCACGCAGGTGAACTCGGCGCCTAGCGCGAGCGGTGCTGCGGGCGTGACGACGAGCTCGTCCGCTTCGCGCGCGAAGGTCGCGTCCGCTCCGTCGATCGAAATGCCGTCGACGGTCATGCCGTGGAAGTCGAGGTTGAAGCGCGAGAGCGGTTGGGTCGCGCGCGCCACGATCGTGCATACGCCGCGCAGCGGACCGGCTGCCGCGTCGAGGTCGAGCGCGATGTCGTAGCGCTGGACGTCGTAGCCGCCGTTGCCTTGGCCGGGGATCAGCGTGTCGCCGATCCCGGCGGCGCCGAACGTCGCGTTCGAGGTCGGTGTGGCGTGCGCCGCGGGCGCGACCTCGACTGCTGCCGTCGCGGTCGCCGTGACGGGCGCGGGCGCTGCGGCCGGAGCCGGGGCCGACTCGACGGGCGCGGAGACCGACGCGGGGCGCTCTACGGCGCAGGCGGCGAGGAGGATGGGGCAGAGGAGTGCGCTGGGACGGAAGGGGCGGATCATGGGCAGGGCTCTTGGAGGAAGACGCGAGAGGCTAGCGCGCGCAGCGTCCCTACGGCGAGAAAGGCCCGCTGTTACCGAGCTCTGGGCTACTTCCCGCATGGCAAGAGCGTCGATTTCGACCCATGATGGCGCCCTGATGGTCCGGCTCACCCGCATCTACACGAAGACTGGCGACGACGGCACGACCGCGCTCGGCGACGGCAGCCGCCTGGTCAAGCACCACCTGCGCATCCAGGCCTACGGCACGATCGACGAGCTCTCGAGCTTCATCGGTCTGGCCCTCGTTCAGGGCGGGGTCGAGGAACCGCTTGCCGCAGTGCTGCGCCGCGTGCAGAACGAGCTCTTCGACGTCGGTGCGGACCTGTGCGTCCCCGGTGCTGCTGGCGACAAGCTGCGCATCACGCCGATCTACACGGAGCGCCTCGAGCGCGACCTCGATCTCGTGAACGACAAGCTCGCGCCGCTGACGTCGTTCATTCTGCCCGGGGGCAAGCCGGCCGCCGCGTGGTTGCACGTCGCGCGCACCGTGTGCCGTCGCGCCGAGCGCAACATCACCGAACTCGCCGCATTCCCCGACGAGACGGACCGTGTGAATCCCGAGGTGCTGCGCTACGTCAACCGCCTCTCGGACATGCTGTTCGTCTTCGCGCGCGCAGCGAATGACGGCGGTTCGCTCGACGTGCTTTGGAAGCCGGGCGCTACGCGCTGAAGCGTGCCGCGCTCACGGCAGCCACGTGAGCTCGATGCCCTCGGAGAGTGCCGTCGTCTTGCAGGCCGGCGGGTCGCGGAACCAGCCCTGCACCCAGAGCTTCTCGCCGACGGTCCACGGTGCGCCCAGCGCGCTCGAAGCGGCCGACGCCCATTGGTCGAAGTCGAGGGAGAGCGTGCCATCACAAGAACCGCTGGTGCCGCCGCTGTCGCGCGCTGCGGTGCGCTGCGTGGGCGCCTTGACGCATAGGAAGTTCGCGCTTCCCGTGCACCAAAGCGCGGAGACGCGCCCGGTCACGCTGTAGAAGAAGAGCCCCGTCTTTTGTCCTTCGACCGCGCTGAGCGAGAGCACGCATGCACTCGTGCCCGAGAGGCTCGGCTGGCCGGTCGCCGCGATGCGCGTGATGCATCCGTTCGTCGTGCCGGGCACTTGAGGTGTGCAGAAGGTCGGCGGCGGTCCTGCGACATCGAAGCACAGGGACCAGCCATAGAAGTTGCCGTCGTCGGCGTTCACGAACCAGTCGTAGCAGCGGAGCTTCCACACGCCGCTCGCGAGCGGAATCTGCTCCAACGGAACGTTCAGAACTCCGCTCGCGCCCGAAGGCCATGCGCCGAAGGTCTGCGCGTAGGTTCGCGACGGCAACACGGACGGGCCGCAAGTCACGGGCGCCGCAGGTGCACCGCACGGATCGAGTCCACCGAGCGCGTCGACGATGGTGTAGTCGCCGCCAAAGTCGTCACTGCAGCCGCCGCCGGGCTGACCGTCGTTGGTCTGGACGAGGTTGTAGCGCAGCCCTGCGGGCGACTCGAGGACGAGCTGCACGTCGCCGATCCACTCGTGGGTCAAACCGAAGATCTTGACCGCCGCGAGCTTGGATGCGTTGGGCGGCACGCTCACCGTGAGCGGACGCTCCAACACGCCCGACGGCAGCACCGACGGCCAAGTCCCATTCGTCCCACCGAGCGGGAAGGGCGCTCCCAGCGCGAGAGGACTGCATTGCTGCGGATTCGTCGGCGGCGGTGGCAGCGGCGTCGGAGAGCCGAAGCAGAGCTCCCAGTTGAGCAGGGCACCGTTGTCCGAGCCGACGAACCAGTCATAGATCGCGAGCGTCCAAGCCCCGCTCGTCACCGGAATCTGCTCCAGCGCGACGTTGAAGATGCCAGCGGCCCCGCTCGGCCACGCACCGAACTCTTGCACGTAGGTGCCCGGCGTGAGCTGCGTCGGCTCGCACGCGAGCGAACCGATGCCGTTGCACGAGAGCCCGGCGAGCGGATCTACGATCTCGTACACGCCGAAGAAGTCCGCTTGGCACGCCCCGGCGAGCACACCGTTGTTCAACTGCACGATGTTGTAGGCCACGCCGCTCGGATCGATCAGCACCACCTGCACGTCGGAGGAGAACGTGTGCTTCAGCGCGAACTTCACCGAGTGGACGACATTGGGCCCCATCGGTGCGTTGACGAGCTGTGTCGAGAGGAGCGCGCCCGTGGGGAGCACGTTCGGCCACAGTCCGTCGACGGCGCCGCTCGACGGCACGAATCCTCCGGGGCCACTCGTGGCACATTGGCCGTGCGCGCTCGTGGCGACGGCGAAGAGCGCGGCGACGGAGACGGCGATGGAGACGGCGATGGAGCGCAGCGGGTGCATGAACTCGGAAGGCGCGCACTCGAATGCGCGCGATTCGAAACTAACCGACTTTCCGGCCTTGGATAGAGGAGACGGCCGCCCAACGGCCTCCAGACCGGCCGCAGGGGCCCTCGCGGGTAGATTTTCGAGGCGGAAGTCCGCTCGTGAGCTAGACCGGGAGCAGTCAGCAACTCGACTTGCCGCCCGATCACTGCGGCGCGCACTCGATTCGGACGTGCTCGCGACCAAGCGCGCGAGCACGCGTCTTGCGACTCAATCGCCGCCGTCGTCTTCGTCGCTGCCGAGCACCGCGAGGAAGGCCTTCTGCGGAATCTCGACGTTGCCGACCTGACGCATGCGGCGCTTGCCCTCTTTTTGCTTCTCGAGGAGCTTGCGCTTGCGGCTCACGTCGCCGCCGTAGCACTTCGCCGTGACGTCCTTGCGCAGGGCGGAGATCGACTCGCGCGCGATGATGCGGCTGTCGATCGCAGCCTGCAGCGCGATCTCGAACAGGTGGCGCGGGATCTCCTTGCGCATGCGCTTGATGATCGCGCGGCCGCGGTACTCGGCTTGGTCCTTGTGCACGATGCAGGTGAGCGCGTCGACTTCCTTGCCGTTCACGAGGATGCGCAGCTTCACGAGCTTCGAGGGCTTGTAGCCCGTGATCTCGTAGTTGAGCGTGCCGTAGCCGCGCGTCGAGCTCTTCAGCTTGTCGAAGAAGTCATAGATGATCTCGCCGAGCGGCAAGTCGTACACGAGCTGCACGCGCGTCGGCGAGAGGTGGTCCTGCCGCACGAAGTCGCCGCGGTGATCGGCGGCGATCTTCATCACGTTCCCGATGAACTCCGACGGCGTCATGATCGAGACGCGCGCGTAGGGCTCGAGGATTTCCTCGTACTTGTCGGGGCTCGGCAGCTGGCCGGGCGATTGGATCGTCTTCTCCGAGCCGTCCGACAGGATGATCTTGTAGGTGACGGTCGGCGCCGTCTGGATCATGTCGAGGTCGTGCTCGCGCTCGAGGCGCTCCTGCACGATCTCCATGTGCAGCAGACCGAGGAAGCCGCAGCGGAAGCCGAAGCCGAGCGCCTCGCTCGTCACGGCCTCGAAGTTGAACGACGAGTCGGAGAGCGAGAGCGTCGTCAGACCCTCGCGCAGGCCCTCGAAGTCTCCGGTGTTCGTCGGAAAAAAGTCCGCGTACACCATGTGGATCGGCGGGCGATAGCCGGGAAGCATCTCGACTTTCGGACCCTTGTGGATCGTCATCGTGTCGCCGATGCGCACGTCGCCGAGGTTCTTGATGTTCGAGATGAAGTAGCCGACCTCGCCGGGCCCGAGCTCGCCGCAGCGGGCCATCTTCGGCGTGAAGCGCCCGATCTCGATGGCTTCGTAGGTCTTCTCCGTGCCGAGCATGTGGATCATCTGACGCTCGCGGATCGTCCCGTCGACCACGCGGAGGTACACGATGATCCCGCGGTACTCGTCGTACTGCGCGTCGAAGATCAGCGCGCGCAGCGGATCGTCGGGCTTGCCCTTGGGCGCCGGAATCCGCTCGACGATCTGATCGAGCAGCTCCGGCACGCCGAGGCCCGACTTCGCGCTCACACCGAGTGCTCCCGCGGCGTCGATGCCGATCGAGTTCTCGATCTCCTCTTTCACCACCTCGGGCCGCGCGTGCGGAAGGTCGACCTTGTTGATGACCGGCAGGATCTCGAGGTTGCCTTCGACCGCGAGGTACGCGTTGGCGACCGTCTGCGCCTCGACGCCTTGGCTCGCGTCCACGAGCAGCAGTGCGCCTTCACAGGCCTGCAGGGCCTTCTGCACCTCGTAGTTGAAGTCGACGTGGCCGGGCGTGTCGATCAGGTTGAGCTCGTAGCGCTCGCCCTTGTACTTGTGATGGATCGTGACCGCGCTGGCCTTGATCGTGATGCCGCGCTCGCGCTCGAGGTCCATCGAGTCGAGGAGCTGCGCCTTCATGTCGCGCTTGTCGACCGCGCCGGTGACCTCGAGCAGGCGGTCGGCCAAGGTCGACTTGCCGTGGTCGATGTGCGCGATGATCGCGAAGTTGCGGATGAGGCGGTTGTCCACGCGGGGCTCCCCAGACGGAGTTCGAGGGCGCAAGAGTATACGCACGCCGCCCCCCGGCCGCGACGCCGCGGGTCAGTGCGGCGTGCGAAGGCTCTGGAGCCTTGCGACGAGCTCGCGCGATGCGCGTCCGCGGTGGCTGACGTGGGCTTTTTCCTCGGGCGCGAGCTCGGCAAAGCCGCGGCCGGTCTGGGCGAAGCCGGGCTCGGTGAACAGAAACAGCGGGTCGTAGCCGAAGTCGCCGTCGCCGCGCGGACCGTGCAAGATGCGGCCGTAGGCGTGACCCTGCACCTCGACGATGATCCGCCCGTCCTCGGCGGAGAGTGCCAGCGCACAGGT
The DNA here is from genome assembly GCA_044355055.1 of Planctomycetota bacterium. Classification (GTDB taxonomy): domain Bacteria; phylum Planctomycetota; class UBA1135; order UBA1135; genus F1-120-MAGs118. The sequence goes on from JBIKYW010000046.1 coordinate 9,634, forward strand.
GAAGCGCGCGGTGCGACGCTCGTCGGGCACGCCTGCGAGCTTGCGAAGCAGCAGCTCGTTGTTCGCGCCATCGGCTCCGTGCTCGCCCGCGTAGCGCGCGCTCTTCACGCCCGGCTCACCGCCGAGTACGTCCACCTCGAGCCCCGAGTCGTCCGCGAGGGCCCACATGCCACGCGCGAGCGCTGCGGAAGTCGCCTTCTTCGCCGCGTTGCCCGCGAAGGTCGGACGATCTTCGTCGACGTCCGGAATGCCGCCGACGCTCGCGGGCAAGAGGACCTCGATGCCGAGCGGCGCGAGGATGCGCGTGAACTCGGCGTGCTTCTTCTTGTTGCCGCTCGCGAGCAGGATCTTCATGGCGCGAGGATAGCGCTCAGGGCTCGTACAGCCGCACCTTCGCGGCCGCAGCCTCGAACTCGGCGAGGTCCTTGGTCCAGCTCGCCGCGATGTCTTCGATGCGCATTCCGCTCGAGAGCGCCGCGTACGTCTCGCGATCGCGCAGCAGTCGGTCGACACGCTCGAACTCGAAGGCGGTGCCAAAGAGGTCGCGCAGCGTGCGCGCGATCGCGAGACCTGCCTCGACGGCTCGCACCTTGGATCGGTCTGTAACGACCACCTGCACGCCGCCACAGCTCTCCCCGCGGAAGGTGCTCGCACTCGGTGTGAAGCGCAGCGGCAGAAGCTCGAGCCCTTCGATACGCCGAGCGTTCAGCGCGCGCGCGAGCACGACGCCGTCGATCCAAGGTGCGCCGAAGCGCTCGAAAGGTTGGTCCGTACCGCGCCCAATCGAGACGTTGGTCGCTTCGAGGAGCGCGATTCCCGGGTACAGCAACACCTGCGTGTCGTTGCGCAGGTTGGGACTGGGGTCCTGCCATTCGAGGCCGGTCTCGGCCCAGCGCATCGAGCGTCGCCAGCCCTCACAGGCGACGACCTCGAGTTCGCAGGCCACGCCGAAGTGCTCGCGCTCCAATCGCGCGCGCTCGCCGAGCGTCAGCCCGTGTGCGAGCGGCACGGGGCGATTCGAGGTGAAGTCGAGACGGTCGGGATCGGCGAGCGGACCCTGCGGCTGCGCGAGCGCGAGCGGATCCGGTCGATCGAGCACGACGACACGCAGCCCGAGCGAGCCCGCGCTCTCCATCGCGTAGGCGAGCGTCGATTCGTAGGTGTAGATACGTGTGCCGACGTGCTGCAGGTCGACGACGAGCGTGTCGCAGCCGGCGAGCATCTCGGGCGTGGGCTTGCGCGTGGTGCCGTACAGCGAGTGGATCGGAAGTCCTGTGGGACGGTCGATTTCATTCGCGATGGCGCCTTCCGCGCGCGCGCCGAGTCCGTGCTCGGGCGCGAGGATGCAGACGAGCTCGACTCCGTCCGCACTCGCGAGCAGGTCGATCGTGCGCACTCCGCGGCTCGTGCGTCCCGTGCGATTCGTGAGCAGCGCCACCTTGCGACCCCGCAGCCGCGCGCAGCTCTCTCGCGCGAGAACGTCGGCTCCTACGAGCACCGGGTCCGTTTCACGCAGGGCGCGGGCTGCGGCGTCGGCCACTGCCCGGCGCAGCTCGCGCGTCTCGCCTTTTCCATCAGGGTGCACGCGATTGCTGAGAGCAACGACGTAGCCCAAGCTCGCAGGATCGAGCCAGAGTGACGTCCCCGTGAAACCCGTGTGGCCGAAGCTCGCGCCGCGAGGGAAAATCTCGCCGCGCGCGCCCGAGTAGCTCGTGTGGCAGTCGAGCGCGAGGGTGCGCGAGCCCGCTCCGTCGGGCAGGACGCGCGGCGTGAGCATCGCCTGCACCGTGCGCGTCTCGAGCACGCGAACGCCGTCGAGCTCGCCGCCCGCGAGCAACATGCGACACCAACGCGCCACATCGTCCGCCGTCGAGAACAACCCCGCGTGGCCCGCGACTCCGCCGAGCGCGAACGCGCGCGGGTCGTGGACGGCTCCGCGCATCCACGCTCCATCGCGTCGCTCGGTCGGCGCGCAGCGCTCCCGCAGGGCCTCGCCCGGGCGGAACGTCGTGTCGACCATTCCGAGCGGAGCGAAGAGCTCCTCCGAGG
>JBIKYW010000047.1:0-11644 GCA_044355055.1 Planctomycetota bacterium
CCGCGACGCTGCAGTATCCCTACCGCAAGCTCTACGACGCGGCGCTGAAGGAGCTGAAGGGCGAGACGATCGCGGACTCGAAGGGCACGTTCGCGCGCCAGTTCACGGGCTCGATCTCGCCGCTCGGCCACGCGAGCCTCGAGGACTTCGAAGTCTTCTGGCGCACGTGGATCAAGGACACGATCTACCCGCTGCACTTCGGCGGAGAAGCGCGCGCGCGGCGCCTCGCGGAGGTCGAGCGCTATCGCAAGGCCGCGGCGGTCGCCGCCGCGAGCAAGACCCCGGCGATCAGCGAGAAGGAACTCCTGCTGCGCGCGCTCGGCCACCTCGACTTCGTGCGCTCGCGCCTCGACAAGGCCGACGCTCCCGACGCGAAGGTGCTGCTCCTCCAAGCCGAGCTGTTCGAGAAGATCGGAGAGCCGCGCATCGCGGCCCCGATCCTCGAAGACCTGCTCGAGCTCTACGAGAAGGGCACGTGGCTCGCGACCGAGGCCGAGGTGAAGAGCGTCTCGGATCGACTCAACAAGCTCGACAAGGCCAACGCGGCGTGGCGCGATGCGCGCACCGCTCTGCGCAAGCACTCGCGCAAGGCGCTCGACCTCGTCAACGAATACCGCAACCAGACGGTCCCGATGCCGCTCCGCGCCTACACGCTCGCCGATGTCGCCTCGAAGGCCTTCGGCGGTGCCAACGGACTCGCGCAGGCGGTCGAGGAGCTGAAGGACGCTGCGCGCTCGTCCGGCGTGCAAGGTCCGGCGGTCAAGCTCGGCGGCGCTGTAGCCGCGTGGAAGCCGATCTCGAAGAGCTTCGAGACGCAGTTCGACGTCAAGCCGGGCCGCATCGTGATCGAGGCGGGCAAGGCTTGCGGGCGACTGTGCTCCGAGGCACCGATCAAGGGCGACTATGAGCTGCGCGCGCGCCTCACGCGCCAAGGCGAAGCGAAAGACAGCTCACAGCACGGGCTCGTGATCGCCGGTACGCCGGAGGGCGAGTGTGCTGCCATCGTGATCGACGCGTCGGGCGCGCTCGTGCTCAAGCGCTTGGGTGAGCTCTCCGGACCGGGCCGCACCGAGAAGGACGGCGCCTCGATCGAGCTCGAAAACGCTCCGGCGTTCGGCACGGCCTTCGAGCTCGTGGTCAGCGTGACGGAAGATGGAGGCGTCGACGTCACTGTCGGCACGGAAGGTCCCTTCCCCATGCGCATGGGCATCGACAAGCCCGACACGGTTTTTGCGGGCGTGTACGTGAAGTCGGGCTCGCTGCTCGTCGAGAACCTGACGCTGCGCGCCGGACCCTGATCGATTCAGTGACCCCGCGGGAGGCGCGCCCTGGCAGGCCCTCCCGCGGGTGTCGCTCTCGAGCGCGCGCTCGCACCGAGCGAGCCCGCCGCGCTACTTCGCCGCGCCCTTCTGGCGCAGGTACTCCTCGATGAACTTGTCGAGGTCGCCGTCGAGAACGGCTTGGATGCTGCCCGTCTGCACGCCCGTGCGCTCGTCTTTGACGAGCTGGTAGGGGTGCATCGTGTAGCTGCGGATCTGGCTACCGAACGCGATCTCACCCTTGTTGCCGTAGAGCGACGCGAGCTCCTTGTCGCGCTCGGCCTCGCGCATGGCGAGGATCTTGGCCTTGATCATCTGCAGAGCGAGCTCGCGGTTCTTGAGCTGGCTGCGTTGGCTCTGGCAGCGCACGACGATGCCGGTCGGGATGTGCCTCATGCGCACCGCCGTTTCGACCTTGTTGACGTTCTGCCCGCCCGCGCCGCCCGAGCGCATCGTCTCGACTTCGATGTCCGCTTCCTTCACCTCGACCTTGATGTCGTCGCCGAGCTCGGGTGTGACGTCGACGCCCGCGAACGCCGTCTGGCGCCGCGCGGCCGCGTCGAACGGGCTGATGCGGATCAGGCGATGCACGCCGCGCTCCGCCTTGAGGTAGCCAAACGCGTAGTCGCCGACGATGCGGATGGTCGCGCCTCGGATCCCGCCTTCGGGCTCCTCCTGAAGCTCGACCTCCTCGACCGTGTAGCCCTTCTCCTCGGCCCAGCGCGAGTACATGCGCAGCAAGATGCCCGCCCAGTCGCAGGCATCGACGCCGCCCGCGCCCGGGGTGATCTGGAGGAACGCGCTGGAGGCGTCCTGCGGTCCGCCGAGCATCACGCGGAAGTCGAGCTTGGCGAGCTCGGCATCGATCTCGCCGAGCACGCGGTCGAGCTCCGCGGTCACTTCCTCCGCGCCGAGCTCCTCACCGAGCTTGCAGTACTCGTCGACGTCGCGGAAACCCTTCTCGACACGCGCGACCGGCTCGACCACCCCGCGCGCGAGCTTCTTCTCGCCGATCAGCCGCTGGCTGCGCTCGACGTTGTCCCAGAACCCGGGCTGGAGCTCTTGCTCCTCGATCTCCTTCAGGCGTGCTGCGTGCTTGGGGCAGTCAAAGACTCACCTTGAGCTGCTCGAGGTGACGCTGCAAGGCGGGGACGCGGTCGCGGTATTCCTTCAGGGAGGCCATGGGGGCGAGGAGTCTAGGAAGAGCGGCGAAAAAGCTCAACGCAGGCGGTCGAGCACGCCTTCTTCGGCGATCAGGGCCTCGATCTCCGCGCGCTCCTTGGGAACGGCCGCGGAGACAACGTCGCAGCCCGCTTCCGTGACGATCACGACGTCCTCGATGCGGATGCCGATGCCCGTCTCGGGCTCGTAGAGCCCCGGCTCGATCGTGAAGCACGCGCCGACCGCGAGCGGCTTGCGCTGGTTGCCGACGTCGTGCACCTCGAGACCCACGAAGTGGCACGCACCGTGCCGCACGAACTTCTCGAAGCCGCGCTCGGCGATCACCTTGCTGCACGCCGCCTCGATGTCGCCGAGCGTGCGGCCGGGCTTCACCGCCGCGATCCCCGCCGCTTGCGCCGCGAGCACGACGTCGTACAGCTCCGCCTGCCGCGGTGTGAACTTGCCGTTGACCGGCCACGTGCGCGTGATGTCGCACACCGAGTGGTCGAGCTCGGGCGCGTAGTCGACCAGCACGACCTCGCCGTCCTGTGCGCGGCGATTGTTGTTGCCGTAGTGGAGCACGAGCGAGTTCGCTCCCGAGCCCACGATCGCCATGTAGCCCGGCCCCGCCGCGCCTTCCTTCAGGTGGAACCAGCTCATGAGGCCTTCGAGCTCCCACTCCCCCACTCCCGGCCGCGTCGAGCGCATCGCCTCGGCCATCGCGAGCGCACCCGCGCGCCCTGCGCGCCGCGCAGCGTCGAGTTCTTCGGGCGTCTTCACCCGCCGCAGCTCATTCAGCGCGGGACTCAGGTCCTTCGGCTCGACCTTGTACATCTCCGCGAGCTTCGCCTTGAACGCCTCCTCGCGTCCAACGCGCCCGTCGAACGGGTCCTTCTTGCGCGCGCTGTCGTAGGGCCGAGCGCGGTCCGCCGCGCCCGCCAACGCGAGATTGGGGTGCATCGAGATCCACAGCGCCTTCGACGAGCCGAGCAGCTCGCCGATCAGCTGCCCCGCGTCGCGCGTCGCACGTACTTCCTTGAAGCCCGTCAGCTCCTTCACCCACGCATCGCCGGCGTCCCAACACTCGCCCTCCCACATCTCTTCCATGCGATTGGGATCGGGCAAGAGCAGAACCTCGCGCCCGCTCTTGCAGTCCATGATCAGCCAAGCGCCGGGGCTCTCGACGCCGGTCAAGTACCAGAAGACCTTGTCTTGGCGGAAGGCCGTGTAGTCGCGCGTCGCGGGCAGCCCGCGCACGACAACCACACCGCTCTCGAGCTCCTTGCGCAGCGCCGCGCGCCGTCCCGCGTGAAACTCCGCGCCGAGTCCGCAGCGCGGCTTGCCGTCGCCCGGTCGTTCGACCGAGAGCGTCGGCGCCGCAGTGCTCTGCGCGAGCGCGTGGTACGAGCAAGAAAGGACCGCCGAGAGCGCGAGGAACGCGTGCTTCATGCCGCGGAGGATACTCCGCGCAGCGCGGCGACGAACGTCAGGATCCTGTCTGACCGCGCCGCAAGAGCAGCGACAGCCGCGCGAGCGCTTCGAAGAGCCGCTTGCGCGACTGCGGCTCTGTGCAGCCCATACGGACCGCGAAGTCCGCGTGTGCCATGCCTTGCAGCCGCACGAGGCGGATCACCTCGCGATCGAACTCCGAGAGCTGCTCGAGCGCTTGCTCGAGCCGCATGAGGTCTTCGCGCAGGATGGCCTCGGCGCTCGGGCTGCCGAGCACGACCGCGAGCTTGCCGAGCTCGTCTTGCGACCACGAAAGGTTGCCGCCGCGCGCGTCCATGCGCAGCCCCTCGCGCTTGCGCGTGCGCCAGAAGCGACGGCGGTCCATCAGCTTGTGCAGCGCGACCTGCAAGAGCCAGCGCTGGAACGCCGCATCGCCGCGAAACTGAAAGTGCCCACGGCTCTGCAGCGCCTCGCGGCACACCGACTGAACGAGGTCCGAGGTCGACTCGCGATCCGCAAGGCCCGCGTCGAGGTTGCGGCGGATGTACGCCCGCAGGGACGGCAGATGCCGCTCCAGCAGTGCTTCGAACTCCGGCTCGTCGATCGGAAGCTCCGCAGTCATTTCCGGGATTCATGCTACACCGACCCCTCGAATCCGGGGGCGAACCCCGAGCGTGTTGGGGCGTGCGATACTGGAACGAGCGGCCATGACTCCCTCCACCCCCACCGATCGGCCCACAGGCTCGGATCCCGTGGGCGCGCTGCTCGTGCAGTGCATGGAAGAACTTGCGCAGGGCAACCACGGCGCGATCGAGGAGCTCTGTCGCTCGCACCCCCAGCACGTGGCGGAGATCCGCGAGCGCATGGGCATCCTGCTGCAGATGGGGCTCGTCGAGGGCGCCGCCGGCGAGAGCGACGAGTTCCCCGAGCGGCTCGGCGAGTTCCGACTCGTGCGACGGCTCGGCGGCGGCGGCATGGGGGTCGTGTACGAGGCCCTGCAAGAGCCGCTCGGCCGCACGGTCGCGCTCAAGCTGATTCGCCCCGAGCAGCTCTACTTCCCTCGCGCGCGCGAACGCTTCCGACGCGAGACCGAAGCCGTCGCGAAGCTCGCGCACCCCGCGATCGTCTCGATCCACACCGTCGGCGAAGAGCGCGGCATTCCATACTTCGCGATGGAGCTCGTGCGCGGCGCGACACTCGCCGACGTGCTCACGATGGTCGAGACGCGTGCGCCCGAGAGCTTGCGCGGCGAAGACCTGCGCGAGGCCGTGCTCGCGGGCGGCGGCTTCGAGGCGCTCGAAGACAACGAGGCCACGCGGCGCCTCTTCGACGCGAGCTGGTGCGACGCCTGCACGCGCATCCTCTTCCGCATCGCAGACGCGCTCGTGCACGCCCATGCCCGCGGCGTCCTGCACCGCGACATCAAGCCCTCGAACATCGTCATCACGCCCGCGGGGCGTGTCGTGCTGCTCGACTTCGGCTTGGCGAGTGCGAGCGCCGACGTGCGCATGACGACCTACGGAACCGCGGTCGGTTCCGCGCTCTACATGGCGCCGGAGCAATCGGAAGGTCGGGTCGACGAGATCGACGGCCGCACGGATGTGTATGCGATCGGAGTGACTCTGTACGAGCTCCTGACGCTGCAAGTTCCCTACTCCGGCAAGACCTCGGACGAGGTGCGCGCCGCGATTCGCGAAGGCCATGTCCCCTCGATCCGCGCGCGAAACCACCGTGTCTCGCGCGACCTCGAGGTCGTGTGCCTGAAAGCGATCGAAGGCGAGCGCGGCCGCCGCTACGAGTCGATGCAGGCCTTCGCCGCCGACTTGAAGCGCGTGCTCGATCGAGAGCCCATCGCGGCGAGGCCGCCCAGCGCCGGCGCGCGCGCGGCGCGCTGGCTCACGCGCAACCCCGCGACGGCGATGGCGGCGGTCCTCGCTTTGGTCGTGCTCGTCGGCGTACCGATCCTGCTGTTCGTGCAGCAGCTGCAGCATGGCCGGCAGCTCGAAGTCGCGCTGGCAGCGGAAACGCAGGCTCGCGCCAGCGCCACCGCGGCGCGCGAAGTCGCAGATCGCGAGCGCGAGCGCTCCGAGCTGGAGGCGCGCGACTCGGAAGCCGTCGCGCGCTTCCTTTCCGACATCTTCGCCTCCGCGGATCCAGCGCGAGAGCACGGTCGCCGCCCCACCGCGGAGGAGCTCCTGCGGCGCGGCGTGACACGCATCGACAGCGAGCTCGCCCACCAGCCCGAGCTCCGAGCGCGGCTGCAAGAGCGCATGGCCGACTCGTTCCAGAGCCTTGGCCTCTACGACGATGCCTTGCCGCTCGCGGAGGCTGCGCTGCTGACGCGCCGTCTGCTCCACGACGCGAACGACGTGCGCATCGCGGACACGCTGATGCGCATCGGGGAGCTCCGACACGCTGACGGGCGCACGGACATCGGCATCTCTCAGTTCCTCGAAGCTCAGGAGGTCTACTCCTGCGCGCTCGGAGCGTCCCACCCCAAGACACTCAAGGCGCAGCTCGAGATCGCGAACGCGTACTGCAACTACAACGCCAGCGACATCGCGCTTCCCCTGATCTTCGAGGTCTGGGCGACGCTCGACCAAGCCCACGCGGACAACGTGCAGTTGCGTCAGTCGCTGCTGGAGTCGCTCGCGTATTTCCACAAGCTCGAGCGCGGTCGCAGCCAGTTCGGCTGGGCCGCCTTCGAGCTCGCTGCGCTGCGCGCAGCCTCCGAGAACTCGAGCATCGAGCAGGCACGAACGCTCGAACTCCTGCTGAGCGCGCAGCCCATGAACGACGCGATCGGACGTCGCTCGTTGCTCGAGGAGAGCACGGAGCTCCATCGCAGCCTCTTTGGCGAAGCCAGCCCGCGCTACGCGGAGACCTTGGCGATGCTCGGAGCCATGCGCTATGCGCTGGGCGAGCTGCAGCCGGCGCTGATCGACCTCGAGGCCGCGGGGCGCATCTTGACCGACTCTCTCGGCGCGGAACATCCGCTTGCGATGTACAGCCAGAGGACCGCAGCGGACGTCGAGCTCCGCTTGGAGCGAGGTGTCGCCGCCCTAGACCGACTGGACCGAAATGCGAGCGCTGTCGAGCAGCGCTTGGGGACCGAGCATCCGCGGCCGTGGTTCAGTCGCCTTACCGCGGCACAGATGGCCCTCCATGTCGACGGCGGCGCGGGCCGCATCGAAGCGCTCGAGCGACTCGCGATCGAACCACGCTTCTCCGCGCTGGATCGGGAGGCGATTCAGCTGCGCGCGCGCTCGCTGCTCACTCAGGTCCGCCTCGAACAAGGTGACCTAGCCGGAGCTCGCAGGGAAATGGACCGCTTGGGCGCGAACCTCTCGGCTCCGGGCACCGAGCTTGCGGTCCTAGCAGCTGCGGAGATCGACCTCGAGGAAGGCGAGGCGGCGCGCGCGGTTTCTCAGCTCGAGCAGGCTCTGCGCGAGCCCGACTCGCGCATGTTTGAAGCATGGCGGGCGCTGATCCTCTCCGCGGAGCTCGAGCTGGCCCGCATGAGCGCAGCTCCGGAGACGATCACACGAGCGCGACTCGAGCGCGCCTACGGGCTCTTCAAGGCGGTCTTTGGCGAGCAGAGCCGGGTGTCCAAGCGCGCCTACCGCCGCACCATATCCCTACTAGGCGAGATCGAGCCGCCTGGCGTCGAAGGCGCACGCTGAGCCTGCGGCGCTTGCTAACGTCTCTGCCCCGGCGCGAACGGCGCCGCCCCCATGCGCATCGACCTCCCCACCGTGCAGGGCAAGTTCCTGCGTCGCTACAAGCGCTTCTTCACCGACGTCGAGCTCGACAGCGGCGAGGTCATCACGGCGCACTGCCCCAACACGGGCAGCCTCAAGACGTGCCTCGAAGTGGGCCGCCGCGCGGTGCTGCGCGACACGCAGGACCCCGAGCGGAAGCTGCGCTACGTCTTCCAGTCGATCCAGGTCGACGGCACCTGGGTCAACGTCGACACGAGCCTGCCGAACCAAGCGACCTACGAGCACGTACTTGCCGGCTCGATCCCCGAGCTCGCGGGCTACTCCGACGCGCGGCGCGAGGTGAAGTACGGCGAGAACAGCCGCATCGACCTCCTGCTCACCTCTGAGAAGGGCGCGCGCTGCTGGGTCGAGGTCAAGAACACGACCTACGCGATCGAGCGCTGCGCCGCGTTCCCCGACGCGGTGACCGAGCGCGGCCGCAAGCACCTCGAGGAACTCTCCGCCCAAGTCCGCAAGGGCGATCGGGCCGTCCAGTTCTTCTTCGTCAGCCGCGACGACGTCGACCGCTTCCGGCCGGCCGTCGAAATCGACCCCGAATATGCAGCCGCGCTACGACGTGCAGCGAAGTGCGGAGTCGAGCTCGTCGCCTACGCCCATCGCATCGGCCCCGCTTCGCTCGAGATCGCGCACAAGCTGCCGATCGATCTCGACTGACCTGCGCGCCGTCGACTCGGCCGCTACATCGAAACCGCGTACTCGTCGCCGTCGATCGGATAGCGCGGGCCGCCGGGGCCACCGACCGAGCGCTTCCACGGATCCGGACGGCTCAAGGGCCGCACGACGTCGCGCGTCGCAAGCACGCAGGCGCTGTAGCGCGCGCCCCGAACGATGGTGCGCGCGATGTGCACGCCGAGGCTCGTCGTCACGAACGCCACCAGCGTCCACGCTGAGGAATCTGCGCCGAGCGAACCTTCAAGCTGGGCGAGCAGCGCTGCCGCCAGCGTGAGGGCCAGCACTTCGATCGCGAGAAGTAGGGCGAGCGGCCGCAGCATGCGCACGGGATGCAGGCACATCGCGCCCGCGGTGCAAAGGCCCGCCCACACGGCCGAGCGCGTCCCGTGTACCGCGAGGCGCGTGCGCGTGAAGTCCGCCCATGCCATGACGAAGGCAAAACCGAGCGCGTGGAGGAAGGTCTGCGCGAGCTCGACGGCGCGTGCGTGCTGCTCGCTCTCGAAGAGCTCCATGTCCGGCATGCTGAGCCCGCAGAGCTTCTCCAGCACCAGCCACTCCCACGGGCGACCGTGCAGCACCCAGCGCAGCAGCTGCAAGACGAGCAAGGTGACGACGAGCACGCGCACGAACCGCAGGAAGAAGCGGGCGCCGCCGTAGAAGAACTTGCGCACGCTCTCGCCCTCGGTGCGCTCGAGGAACACCTGCAGCCAGCCGCCCGCACTGAAGGCACCGATCAACATCGCAAGCAGCGCCAGCGCACCGCCGGCGCTTTGCGTCGACGCGTCCAGCGCCGCGCGCGAGGCGCGCAGGTCGAAGCGGAAGTTCTCCTCGAGCTCGACGAGCAATTCGCCCGGTGCGTAGGCCGCGCCGATCGCGCGATCGAACCAGCCGAGCCACGGCAGCGCCTGCGCGAACGCGAGCAGTGCGATCAGGCTCGCCGCCACGGCCCACACGCTCGTGCGTCCGATCGTGACGCGCAGCGCGTGCAAGAAAATCCAGCGCGGCAGCTCCGGCTCGCGCGGGTCCTGATCTCGCGGGTCCTTGAACAGACTCATCCGCCGATCCCCGCCTGCCAGTGCAGGAGCTGCAGCCAGCGCGAGAACGCGCGCTCGGACCAGCGCCACGGCGCGAGCTCGTCTTCCTCCGCGTGCCACGCGTCATTCGAGCGATCGACGTCGAGCTGGTAGCGATGTTCCGGATCGACGCGCACCGCCGTGAGCTTGCGCGCGCCTTCGTACTCGAGCTTCCACCAGCGCTGCTCGCCCTGCGCTTCGCGCGTCCACTCGCGGCGCTCGCGCGTCCCGTCGTCGAACGAGAGCTCGACCTCGACCGGCAGCCGCAGCTCGCCGCGCCGCAGCAGCGTCACCGTCGCGCGCCACGGAGCCTCTTCCCCTTCGCCACGCACGACCTTGGGCACCTCGATCCACTCCGCGCGAGCATCGGCCTGAGCGAAGCCGAGCGCGTCCTTCTTGCGCGCTTGCTCGACGGACACGCTCCAATCGAGCGTTCCCGTCCCGCGGAAGACCTCCTCGAAGTACCAGCGCACGTCGACCTTGGCGCCCGCGCAGAACGCATCGAAAAAATCCTGCGGCGTCGGGTGCCGATAGCGCCACGTCTCCGCGTAGTGGCGCATGCCTTGGAGAAAGCGCTCGCGGCCGACGAGCCCGCAGAGCGAGCGCAGCGACACCGCCGTGCGCGGATAGCTGTTCTGAGCGTACGAGCGCTGGTCGAGGTGACGGAAGCCGACGGTGTCGAGCGGATCCCGTGCGGGATCGGTCAGCGCGCGCGTGCGGTCGTTCTCGCGTGGATCGGAGGTCTCGCGCACGAACGTGAGCAGCGGCTGATCGCGCCACCACTCCGCCGCGCCACCGACCTGCAGCGGGACGAGGTCCCAGTCGACCCACGGCAGCGGAATGCGACGCGCCGCGAGCGCGGCCGACACGCCGCTGTCCGCAAGGCCCGGCACCGGCGCGACGCGCTCGATCGGAAGCGCGGAGTACCACGTCGTCTCCGAGGAGCGACCAAAGGCGCGCGCCATCGTCTCGGAGTCGCTGAACGAGTTGAAACCCTCGTCGAGCCAGCCCGACTCGAACTCGTTGTTGCCCACGAGGCCATACCAAAACTGGTGCCCCGCCTCGTGGACCACGACGCCCTCGGGCGAGTGCATCCGCGGCGTGGTGAAGAGCCGCGTGCCACCCGTGAAGATCGTCGGATACTCCATGCCACCCGCCGCACTCGCGCCCCACGCCGGATCGACGACGGTGATGTGGCTGAACGGATACTCGCCGAACCACAGGCCGTAGAAATACAGAGCAGCGCACGTCGCCTCGTAGTGCCGCTCCCACTGCCGCTCGCGCTCCGGCTGGATGAGCACCGTCACGTCGACATTGCGCAGGCTGAGGTTCTTGTCCGCGCCGAGCGCCGCTTGGACCTCGGCGGCCTCGGTGTCGAAGCGCGCGCGCCATTCGTTGAAGTGGAACGTCCGCGAGCGCACCTCGAAGTCGGGGTCGGCCGTCCACGCGAAGTCGTGCACCCACGGTGTGCGTCCCGTCGCATCGACCCGCTCGCGGTCGGTCATCGCAGGGGCGACGAAGCGCGCGCGAACTCGCTCGCCCGTGCGCGTCGGCGGCTCGGCCGCGACTCCACTCGTGCCGATCTTCCCTTCGTACTCCGCGGGCAAATCCAGCGTCACCTCGTAGGTGCCGTAGTCGCTGAAGAACTCCGTCGGCGCATGGAATTGGTGGCAGTTCCAGCCGCGCTCGCCCTCGAAGACGCCGAGCTTGGGGAACCACTGCGCGATGAAGAGGAAGTCGCCCTTGTGGCCCGTACGGCGCCGCACGCGCGGGATCTGCGCCTCCCATGCGACCTCGACCTCCAGCGTCTCGCCGGGCGCGACCTCGCGCGGCAGCGTGCAGCGCACGACGGTCCGGTCGTCGGGGTTGTCGTCGTCGGGGGTCTCGATGGTGAGCGTCGCGAGCACGTCGACGCCGCCAGCGCTCAGGGCCGTCACGCGCTGCCAACCCCAGCCCGAGTCGATGTCGACGCCGCGCAGCTTCCCGCCCGACTCGACCAAGTGAGTGGAGCGATTCGTCGCGAACGCGTTCCAATACAAGTGGAACCACAGCTCCGTCGTCGCAACTTTGGTGCGGTTGGTGAAGCGCACCGTCTCGCGACCGGAGAGCCGCATCTCCGCCGTGTCGACGCGCGCCTCGATCACGTAGTCCACCCGGTTGCCGGGCACCTCATCCGAGGCCACAGAGC
>JBIKYW010000429.1:0-3557 GCA_044355055.1 Planctomycetota bacterium
CCCTCGCGGGCGGCGCGGAGGATCCGCGCAACCTGTTCCACTTCGGCGACGAGGAAGGCGCGGGCTTCGGCCGTCGCTTCCAGCACCCGCTCGCGATCGAATGCGCGCCCGACGGCGACCCCGAGCGCGCGCTCGTGTACGTCGCCGACACCTACAACCACCAAGTCAAGCTGCTCGATCCCGAGACGGGCACGGTGTCGCGCTACGCAGGCGCGAGCAGCGCGGGCCTCGTCGATGGCGAGTGCGAGGGCGCGCGCTTCTGCGAGCCCGGTGGCCTCTCGCTCGCGGGCGACACGCTGTTCGTCGCGGACACGAACAACCACTGTGTGCGCGCCATCGACTTGGTCGAGCACACCGTTCGCACGCTCGCGCTCGAAGGGGTTCCCATCACGCTCCCCCGAGAGGCCCGGTCGATCGGCGCGGAGGAGCTGCCGCACCTCCCTCAAACCATCGCGCACCCTCAAGTTCGGCGTCGATTGCCGACAGGCGCCTGCGAGCTCGTGCTGCGCGTGCCGCTCGCCGAAGGCGAGTCGCTCGCATCGGGCGCGCCATCCCAGTTCCGTGCGATGCGCGAGGGTGGCCTCGTCGCCGCCAAGCTCGTCACGGGGCCGCTCGAAAGCGCCGAGACGCGCATCCCGCTCGGAGTCGCCGGGCCCGGACTCGTCCGCGTGCAGGCACTCGTCTACGTGTGCGGCGCCGACGGCGCCTGCCGTCTGCGCTCCCATGACTGGCGCATCGACATCGAGGAAAACGAGCGTGCGCCGCGCGTGCTCGCCCTCGACATCGAGTGAGCAAGGATCACTGCATCACGAGCTCGAGCGCGTTCGAGAGCGTGGTCGTCTTGCACGCCGGCGGATCGCGGAACCACGCCTGCACGTAGACCTTCTGGCCGCTGTAGAACGGCGTGCCAAGCCCGCCGGGGTTGGCGAGGTGGAACGCGTTCCAGTCGAGCGAGATCGAGCCGTTGCAGACGCCGAAGGTGCCGCCCGATCCCAGCGCCAGCGTGCGCTGAGTCGGAGACTTCACACACAGAAAGCTCGAGCCGGGGCTGCACCAAGGCTGCGGCAGCGCACCCAGTCCGTAGAAGACGATGCCGGTGCGCTGTCCCTCGACGGAAGTCACGCTGATCTGGCATGGAGACTGGAAGTTCGCGCGGGGCTGCGCGCTCGCACTGATGCTCGCGGTGCAGCCGGCGGTGCTCGTGCCCGCCGTGCAGTACACGAGCGGTCCGGGGTTGCAGGTGGGCGGCGGCGTGAAGTCGACCTGCAGGTCATCCATGTCGACGAAGGCCCCGGTGGGTGTCGTGAGTCCCGTGATCACCACGCGACGAATCGCCGCGGAGCACGACTGCCAGCCAAACCAGCGCCAGGTGCAGTCGTTGGGGAACAGCGCGAGCTCGGAGCTGATCAGCT
Organism: Planctomycetota bacterium; assembly: GCA_044355055.1. Classification (GTDB taxonomy): domain Bacteria; phylum Planctomycetota; class UBA1135; order UBA1135; genus F1-120-MAGs118. Next base: position 1,413 of record JBIKYW010000429.1, read on the forward strand.
GGCCGTTCGCGTCGTAGAAGTCGAAGTGCGCGTCGCTCCCGCCGCTGTTGGTGCCGAACCAGCCGCCGAAGCGGTGGACGTTGGACGTGAAGGTGACCTGCACGGGGCCCGTGGCGCTCCCGCAGAACTTGCCGCCGCTGTGCGCCCCCATCGTGCAGACGAAGCCCCAACTCGATGTCGCGAGCAGTCCGGCCCCGGAGACCGTACAGACTTGGCCAGCGCCGCCGAAGCTCGTGAGGCAGGCGTTGAAACCGTTGGGCTGGGTATCGAAGCCCTCTTGCGCCTGGCCTTGGAACTGCGGCACGGGCGAGACCTGAGCCGACACGGTGGTCGACGCGAAGGTCGACGCGAGCAAGGCGAGCGCGAGGTGGAGCGCGAGACGCATCGGAGAGACTCCTTCGAGAGGACTCACGGAGCTGCGGCCGAGCACGGCGGCTCGTCCGCTCGTCCGAGGATGCCCCCGCGACCGTATTCCGCAAGGACTCAAACGGCAAAAACGCCTGCGCGTGGACGCTGCGCGACGCACCCTCGCCTTCGAGCTGCTCGAGGAGGCCGAGGAGGCCCCAGAGGCCCGCGAGCGGCTCCGTCTGCTCCGCGGACACGCGCGGAGGTTGGTCGGGGCGAGAGGATTTGAACCTCCGACCTCTTCCACCCCAAGGAAGCGCGCTAGCCAGGCTGCGCCACGCCCCGACCCGAAGTCACTGACGAAAGAGGGGCGGGGATTCTACTCGGCGGGGGGCGACGGCGCCATCGGGGGCTGGCGGCGAGCTTGGTGGCGGGCCCGCCGGTGCCCACAATGGGGCCATGCCCCGCCCGCTTCGCCGCCTCTACCCCGTGTCGAGCGTCGTCCGGCGCCGCCACCGGACTTGGATGGCGTCGATGAGCCTCGCAACGGCTGGAGCGTCCGTCTGGGGCGGCGCGATCCTCTGGCGAGCGATCGACCCTCCGAGCGGGCCCGGACTGCTCTCGACCCTGCTCGTCTCGGCCGCCTTCACCGTGCCCGGCGCGATCCTTGCCCTGCTGTCGATCCGTGCGCGCCTGATCTGGGTCCTGCTCGCGGGCGTACCGCTCCTCGCGAACGGCCTGATGATCGTCGTGCCGTGGGTCGTGCTGCGCCTGCGCGACTAGCGCGACGCGAACGAGTCGCGCTCGAAGCTCTCAGCTCGCCGCGATCGGCGTCGCGGCGAAGATCATCCACGTGCCCGTCAGCGCGGCGAGCACCGTCAGCGTGAGCGTCAGCATCGCCAGCTTGAAGTGCAGCTTCTTGTGGCGACGATCGCGCAACGTCATCACGCCGCTCACCGCAGGAAGCACGTATGCGTAGGTCGCCACGCGCGCGATCTTGAGGTGCACGGGCGTGATCCAGCCGGCCGACTCGAGGTCATAGAGCTCGCCGAGCTGCAGCGCCGCCCAGATCGCGGCCGCGAGCGAGAGCACCGTGATGACGACGAAGGTGATGTGCACGGCGAGCTTGCCGCGCAGACCCGTGTAGACCACGACGCCGAGCAGCGCGACCGTCAGGAGAAGGAAGGTCGGGAACAGAACCTGCGGTGAGGGCATCAGACGAGACCTTTCATCTCCGGCGCGGGCTCGCGCCGCATGAGGTCCGCCACGGCAGTGCGCGGATCCTTGCGCTCGAACAAGACAGCGTGGACCTCGGCCGCGATGGGCATCGACACGCCGGCGAGATCGGACTCCGGTCCGAAGAGCGCCTTGGTGGTCCACACGCCCTCGGCGACCATCTTCATGCGCGCGAGCAAGCTCTCGAGCGACTCGCCGCGTCCGATCGCCTCGCCGACCGCGCGGTTGCGCGAGTGGCGCGAGCAGCAGGTCGTGACGAGGTCGCCGATCCCAGCGAGTCCGAAGAAGGTCTCCATGCGCGCCCCGCGAGCCACGCCCGCGCGCGCCATCTCGACCATGCCGCGCGTGATGAGCGCAGCCTTCGCGTTGTCGCCGAGCCCGAGCCCATCGCTGATCCCCGCCGCGATGGCGATCACGTTCTTCAGCGCGCCGCCGAGCTCGACGCCGAGCATGTCGGTGCTCGTGTACACGCGGAAGCTCTCGCCGTTGAATGCGGCCTGCGCGAAGCGCGCGACCTCGGCGTCCGTCGAAGCCGCAACCACGGTCGCCGGCTTTCCGACCGCG
>JBIKYW010000049.1:0-11545 GCA_044355055.1 Planctomycetota bacterium
GCATCGAGTTCGTCGCTGTCCGCCGCCAGAGCGGCCTCCAATTCCGCGATGCGCGCCGAGATTCCCTCGAGCTCTCGTTCCTGCTCGGCGGTCGGCGCGCGCAGCACGGGCTCCAGAGTCTTGCCGCCATCCGCGGTCGAGTTGAAGACCGCGAACATTCGGTAGTAATCGAGCTGCGAGAACGGGTCGTACTTGTGGTCGTGGCACTGCGCGCAAGCGAGCGTCGAGCCGAGCCAGATCGTTGCCGTCGTATTGACGCGGTCGATCACGGCGGCGCTTCGAAACTCCTCGGCATCGGTGCCGCCTTCCTCGTTGAGCATCGTGTTGCGGTGAAAGGCCGTGGCGATGCGCTGCGCACGCGTCGCGTTCGGCAGCAGATCACCCGCGAGTTGCTCGACCGTGAACTCGTCGAAGGGTTGGTTCGCGTTGAACGCAGCGATCACCCAGTCGCGATACGGCGCCATCGAACGACGCGCATCTTTCTCGTAGCCCTGCGTGTCGGCGTAGCGCGCGAGGTCGAGCCACGGTCTCGCCATGCGCTCGCCGTAGCGCGGCGACGCGAGCAAGCTGCGCACCAACTGCTCGTATGCATCCGGGCGCGTGTCCGCTTCAAACCGCGCCACCTCCTCGACCGTCGGCGGAATCCCCGTGAGGTCGAGATGGAGCCTGCGCACGAGCGTCGCGCGGCTCGCCTCAGGTGCCGGCGTCACGCCCTCGCGCTCGAAGCGCTGCTCTAAGAATGCGTCGATCGGATGGCGGATTCGCTCGGAGTGCTGCACCTCTGGAATCGCCGGACGCACGGGCCGCTGGTAGGCCCAATGTTGCTTGCGGGGATCGACGCCGGCGAGCTCCTCTGGCCATTGCGCACCGCCTTCGATCCAGCGCCGAATCAGGTCGATTTCCGCTGCAGCGAGGGGCGCCGCCTTGTGCGGCATGCGCTCGTCCTCGTCGTCGACGAGGAGCCGCGTGTAGAGCGAGCTCTCCGCGGCCTTTCCGGGCACGATCACCTTCTCGGTGCCGCCGTAGGAGCCCGCGAACGCCCGCTCGCGCAGGTCGAGGCGCAGATCGGCCTTGCTCTTCGCCGCGCCGTGACACTCGACGCAATGGCGCTCGAACAGCGGCTTCACCTCGCGCGCGAAGTCGACCTCGCTCGCCGCGGCCACGCCAATCCACGCCAAGGCAGCCCACATGCCCCCATCCTACCGGGGCGCGGCCGACGACTCGGACGTGAGGCCCCGAGAGCAGCGCACCCGACGGTCGGAACCGCCGGGTGCGCCAAACGAGACTCTCGGATTCCGCCTACGGGCAGGTCGTGAACTGCAGGCCGTTCGAGAGGTTCGTGGTGCCCGGAGCCGGCGGGTCGCGGAACCACGCCTGCGCGTTGACCACCGTGCCGGCTTGGAACGGCTGGCCGAGCGCGTTCGGGCGACTCACGAGGTACGACAGGAAGTCGAGGACGAGCGTGCCGTCGCAGCCGTTCGCGGTGCCGCCCGTCGTGGCGCTCGGAGCGCGCTGGGTCGGCGACTTCACGCACAGGTAGCTCGAGCTGCCGACGGCCCAGACCGAGCTCTTGGGGCCCGTGATGCTGTAGAAGAGCAGACCCTGCTTCTGGCCTTCGACGTTGCTCGCGGTGAGCACGAAGCCCGACGCGGCCGAGATGCTCGGATTGCCCGCGGCGGACATCACGGCGGCGCAGCCGTTGGTCGTCGTGCCGCTCGTGCAGTACGCGACGACAGCGCCGCAGGGCTCGCACTGGTCGGGCGTGCCGTTGCCGTTGCTGTCCCACTGCGTGCCCGCGACGAGCTCGCACGCGTTGCCGACGCCATCGGAGTCGCAATCTTGCTGGCCCGAGTTCGCGACGGTGAGGCAGTTGTCGCACTCGTCGCCGACTCCGTCCGCATCACCGTCCGGCTGCTGCGAGTTGTAGATCAGCGGGCAGTTGTCGCAGGCGTCTCCCAGTGAATCGCCGTCGGTATCGACTTGGCTCGTGTTCGCCGACTGAGGACAGTTGTCGCACACGTTACCCACGCCGTCTCCGTCGGCGTCCGCCTGAACCGGGTTGTACGTGTTCGGACAGTTGTCGACGCAATTGAGGTCGCCGTCGCCATCGGTATCGAGCTCGGGCACTCCGCAACCGCACACCCCGGGAGTTGTCTTGCTCGCATCCTGCGGGCAACCGTCGGTGCAGTCATCGACGCCGTCGCCATCGGTGTCCGGGCACACGTTCGCGGGGTCGATGCGAAGCGTGAGGCGATAGAGCTGCGTCTGGCCCGGAGTATCCGTCTCGTACACCTTCACGTAGAACGTGCCCGAGGTGTTCAGGATGACGTCGACGAGCGACTCCGCGACTCCCGAAGCTCCCGCCGACGCCGTGGCGAGCACCGTCGTGCCGTTGGTCCCGATCACTTGCACGGCGAGGTTCGCCTGCGCGAGCGCGTTCGTCGTCGTACCCGAGGGGCAGGATCCGTTTCCCGCCTGCGCGTTGTCGTCGTAGCTCGTGCCGAGCGGGGTGAGCGTGACATCGAGCTTCGAACCCGAGTTCGCCGTCGTGAACTTGAAGAAGTCGGCCTCGCCGTTGGCGTCGATCGAGAGCGTGCTCGAGGCCGTGTCGTTGACGCCCGTCGGCGGGTTGGGCGGCGTGCCGAATGTCGCGCTCACGCCATTGGTGAGCGTGACAGCGACCGCGGTCGCGGCCGTGTTGTCATTCTCGTTGTTGTCGCCGTAGCAGCGATGCACCGCGCGGATGTCGTCCTGACGCGGGCCATCGAAGGCGCCCGAGTAGAAGGGCTCCATCAGCTGCGACGTGTTGTTGCTGCACACGTGATCGAAGCCGAGGCCGTGCCCCATCTCGTGCATCACGACATTGCGCAGGAAGATGTGCTGGCTCGCGCTCGAGCCCCAGTTCTCCGAACGGTCGATCACCATGTCGCCGCTCGTGGGGAAGAAGCAGTAGGCCAAAATGCCGTTGGAGCCATCGATGTTGCGCATCGAAATGCGGATGTCACCGCGAGTGGTGTCGTTGCCGCTCGTGCCCCATGAGGCGCCGTCGTCCCAGTCGACTCCGGCGGCGGTGACGCGCGTGAAGTCGAGACCGGAGAGAGCCTCCCAGCGGTCGAAGCACGACTGCAGGCGCGCGATCCACGTCGCGCGGCCTCCCTGCGTCGAGAACTGCGAGTCGAGGCGCGAGAAGAGCTCGCTCGCGGCCGTCGGGTCGCCGCTGAACGACGAGGGGATGTTCAAGCCATCCGGAACCATGCTCCAGCTCACCTGCGCCGGAGTGCCGACCGCACCGCTCCACGTCGTACCGGTGAAGTACTCGGGCGTGAGCGGCTGCACTTCGAGCATGTCCGCGACGTACAGAGGGTCCGTACCCTCGTCGAAGCAGACGACCCGCGGCGCCGTCGCCGGGTCGATCCACGTATCCGTGGTTTGCGCGAGCGCGGCCGGAGTGACGAGTGCAGTCAGCGCGAGAAAGGACAGAGGTCGGCGGATCATGGAGTGGCGGTCGTCGCGGAGAGAGAAGGGGCTACGGCAGCTCTCGGAGCGCCGCAACAGCACCCCTCAAGCCTACCGGTACTTCTTCAACCCGGCAGGAGAGCCGGAGTGATTTGGAAATTCGAACTCCCCAAGGGAAGTGCCCCCTTGGACGGGCCGCCGCCGGGCCCGGTTCCCACGGAAAGTCCTTCCGACGGCTCGCGGAAGCGTCACCTTCGGGGCGGGGCCGCCTATGCTCGGACGCACGATGTGGCTCTCCGCACTCCTCGCGCTGGCGACGTTGAGCAGCCCCGCAAGCTCCGGAGAGCAGGTGGCGATCCAGATCCGAGACGGCGCCCTATGGGCCAGCTTCGAGGTCGAGGGCTGGCGGCATGATGCCGCGCTCGAGACGCGCCTCTCGGAGCAATACGGCCGCGGCGCGCTGACGGCCGGGCGCTGGGGCAAGGCGAGCGCGACGCTGCGGGAGTTCCCTGATGCTCCACACCGCACGAGCGCGCAGTGGCGCTCGGAGCTCGGCAGCGGCGAGCCCTTCGAGGTCGACGGCATCGCGTGCGCGCAGAGCGAGCAGCGCCTGCCGAGCGACCAAGGCTCGATGGTGCGCTTCAGTGCATTCCCCGTCGCCGGCGGCCATGCGTTTCTCCTGCACGTGAATGCGCCGAAGCAGGGACAGAGCGAGTCCTGCTCGCGGGCGCAATTCGAGACCCTCGTCCGCAGCTGGCGCGTGCAGTACGTGCGGCGCGGCACGCCTGCGGAGCTCACGTCCGAGCCGTGCACGCTGCTGAGCGCAGCACTGCACGCATGGCCGGACTGGCTCGCACCCCTCGAGCGCGCGGAGACCACGGGCACCCACTCCGCGGGAGTCTTGGCATTCGTGCGCGCGGAAGTGATGGCGTTCGACCCGCGCACGACTCCGCGCGATGCGACAGCGGCGAGCGAAAGTACGCTGGCGCTGCTCCGCGCGGTCGAGCAACCTTCCGCCGCCGAGCAAGTCGCGCTCGCGCTCTGCGAGGATGCCTTGGGAACTGCGCAGCTCGATGGTGGCTCCGCGTCGATCGCCGGAGCGCACCTCGCGCGAGCCAAGGCTCTCACGGAGAAGCTCGGACATTCCGGGCGCGCGGAGATCGGCTACGACCTCGCCCGAGCCCTCGCGCGGCAACTTCAGGACGACGCGGCGCTCGACGAGCTCGCGCAGTCCATCGCACTGCGGCCGCGGCTCATGCTGAGCGCACGCGCGGAGCTCGATTTCGCGCGCTTCACGCAGAACGAGCGCTTTCGCAAGCTGCTCGGGCTCGCCGACGAACGCTGAAGCGGAGCTACAAGCCCCAGCGGCGGCGCGAGTGGTTGACGCTCTCGGTGCGAACCCACTGCCACCCGTCGAGCGTTCGCAACTCTCCTTCGATGCGCGCATCCCACGTCAGTAGGGGTGGCTCACTGCCACGGCGATGAAAGAGGACGTGCAAGCGCACGTGCGCGCTCTCGCCATCTGGCGCGAGCTCGATCTCGAGCCCGTCCTCCTCCGCCAGCGTCCCCACGTGATCAAACTCGCCCGTCTTCGCATCCGTCGCCTCCCGTAGGAGCAAGAACAGCGCGCGCCGAACGTCGTCGCGCGTCGCTCCGCTGCTGCGGTCCACAAAAGAATCGGCCAGTCCGTCGAGAATCGGTCGCGCTTGGCCGCGGTGCAGGCCGTCGAGCTGGGCCTCGATCACGGCGCGAATCCGCTCTTCCGGCGTTCCGCGCGACGCGCAGTGATTCCAGAGCACCGCCGCGGCCGCAAGTGCCAGCAACCCGACGAACCAACGACGCGACATGTACACAGGCTACGCGCAGGGTCGATCGAGTACGATGCCCGGCCACTCTCCCGCCATGGACAACTTCCTCGACGGGCGCAAGCCCGAGATCAACTACCCCTGCGTGTGGACCTACCGCATCATCGGCTGGGACGAGCCGCGCCTGCGCGCGGTGGTCGCTGAGGTGATCGGCACGCGCGAGCATCGCTTGCTCCTCGCACGCGAAAGTGCCGCGGGCAAGTACCGCACCTTGCAGCTCGAACTCGAGGTCCAAGACGAGCACCAGCGCACCGAGATCTTCGCGCGGATTTCGCAGCACCCCGACGTGCGCTTCGTGCTCTAGCGCGTCTGCGCGCCGTGGAGGCGTGCCGCCTGCGCAAGGTGAGCGGCCCCCCACACGTAGCTCACGCTGACGATGGCGAGGGCCGAACGGAGCGCGGCAGGCCCCTGCGAGGCGGCGAAGAAATCGCTGAGAGCTCCGACGACGTAGGGCCCGAGACCCAAGCCGATGAGGTTCACGAGAAAGAGGAGCACGGCCGAGGCCAACGCGCGTTGACCGGGCTGCGCGCAGTCCTGCGCGAACGCGAACGCGGGCCCGAGGTACATCGCGCCGAGGATCGAGGCCGGAAGGTAGAGCCAGAAGGCCGCCAGTGGAGTCGCCGCGAACAGGAACGCGTAGAGGAACGGTGTCGCAGCCAGCGTGGCCCACGCAGCCGAGAGCAAGCGACGGCGCGGCGCGTCGTGCCCGAGCAAGTCCGCGATCCAGCCGCCGCCAAACGTGCCGATGGCTCCGCCGATTCCGACGATCGGACCGAGCCATGACCCAACTTCCTGCGAGTCGAGTCCGTGCACGCGCGTGAAGAACGTCGGCACCCAGGTGAGCAGCGCATAGCCAGCGATGGACTTGATGCCCGCGCCGAGCGCGAGATGGCGGAACGCGCGCGATCTCCAGAGTTCTGCGAGCTGCGCTTCGCTCGAGCGCTCGCTCGATTCGAAGCCTGTGCGGGGCGGCTCACGCATCGCAACGAAAGCGAGTACGGCAAGCACGATCCCCGGGGCGCCGAACCACGCGAAAGCCACGGTCCAACCGTGCTCCTTACAGAGCCAGCCGCCGACCTCGTACGCGAGAAAAGTGCCCAGGTAGATGCCCGTCGAATAGACCGCGATCGCCGTCGCGCGACGCGCGGGCGAGTACATGTCCGAAAGCAGCGAGTGGGCGCAGGGAGAACAAGCCGACTCTCCTACGCCCACGCCGATGCGCGCGAGGGCGAGGTGTGTGAACGAGCGCGCGAACGCCGTGAGCGAGGTGAAGGCGCTCCACGCGAACAACGCGAAGGACAGAAGCCGCCAGCGCGCGCCACGGTCCGCGAGCCTCGCCAGCGGAATGCCCGCGAAGGTGTAGAAGAGCGCGAAGGTCGTGCCCGTGAGCAGCCCCATCTGGAGATCGGTGGCACCGATGTCGCGTTTGACATCTTCGAGCGCGATCGCGAGCAGCTGGCGATCCGCGAAGTTCAACGCATAGATCACCGTCAACAGCGCGAGCGCCCACGGCGCGCCCTTGCGTGCATCGCTCGCTTGCATCGGAGCCGGACGCGCGTGCTACTTCTTCAGACCTTCGAGATACGCGCGGATCGCAGCATGTGTCTCGGGCGCCGCCCAAGCCATGCGAACCATGGTCTCGTGCGAGCGCTGCAGCGCCCACGCGTCGAGACTCGCTTGGCGCAGCTGTCGCTTGGCGAGCGCGAACGACGCAGGCTGCATTCGCGAGAGCTTCGTCGCGACTTCGAGCGCACGCCGGGCGAGTGCATCCGGCTCGATCGCCTCGTCGACGAGGCCGCGCGCGAGAGAGTCCTCGGCGTTGTAGGTCTCGCCCAAGTACAGGAGCTCCTGCAAGTGCTCCACGGGCGTCGAGAGCCGCACCGTCTCCAGCGCGATCCACGGGAACGGCACGCCGACGGCGAGCTCCGGCATCCCGACGCGGCCCTTGCCGCGCGCCATGATGCGAATGTCCGCCGCGCACGCGAGCGCGTAGCCGCCCGCGATCGCGTGGCCGTTGAGTGCGGCAACGACCGGCTTGGGGCAGCGAAACAACGCGCCGAGCGCGCGGTCGAGCGCGGGGAGGAACTGCTCGGTGTAGCCTGCGCCGCCGTCGAGCACGCGCTTGAGGTCCACGCCGGCGGAGAAGCTCGCGCCGCTACCCGTGAGCACCACCGCGCGCGTGTCCGCCCAGTCGTCGACCTGCTCAAAGACCTCGGCGAGCTCGCGACAGAGCTCGAGATCGAGAGCCTGAACCTTGCCGTGCTCGATGCGGAGGACTGCGACCGTGTCGTGTTGCTCGCGGTGAATCATGCGTGCATCCCACGGATCGCGGGCGCGCGATGCAAGTGGGCACCGACACGTTCCCGTGCTGTGCTATTCCGCCGAGCGGACCTCGACCTGCAAGGTCTCGATGCGCCGGAAGGGCTCCAGCGTCATCTCCGACATCTCCGCGAGCAAGGTGGCCTCTCCGTCGTGGCGCGGCTCGCAGCGCGGGCGGCTCACCCCAGCGAGGGTCAACGCCACGCCGAGCGACTCGACATCGCGCCACAGCCGCCCCGTCTCGCGGCGCGCCTCGCCCGCGATGTCCGCGAGCGAGAGCAGCCCGACGAGATGCCCGTCCGAGTCGACCACGGGCAAGCGCCGAACCCCGTACAGCCTCATCAGCTCCTCCGCGGACTCGATGCTGTCCGCCTGATGGCACGACACGACGCCCGCGCTCATCGCGTCCGCGACGGCGAGCTCGTGCAGTGCGAGCCCCTTGGTCCAAGCCGCCATGCAAACGTCGCGGTCCGTGATCATCGCCACGACGCGCCCCTCTCCGTCGACCACCGGCACGCTGCCGCAGTCGCGCTCCCACATGATGCGCGCGGCTTCCGCCAAGCGATCCTCACTCCGACACGTCGCCACGTCACGGCTCATCAACTCTTCGATCTTCATGGTCGTCCCTCCGTCTGGGACGATCATCGCCCGCGCGCGGGCCGCTCCTCGCCCGCCGCTCGCGGCACGCGCACCACACTCTTGTTCGTAGCGCGCCCGCGCTTTACTTCGCTCGCGCGCCGAGCATGGCCGCAATCGCCGCGTCCACCGCCTTCGGGGCCGCCTCGCTCGCGCAGTTGGTGACCGCCAAGAACGCACTGTCGATACTCGGAGCAAGCCAGATCGTGCAGTACCACAGCGTGTTCGAACCCGAATGCGTGAGCACCGTGCCGCCGCCCCACGAGCGCTCCGCCGCGATCCACCCAAGCGCGTAGTCCTGACCGGGAAGCGGCGTGTGCAGTCGCTTCCAAGTGTCCTTCTTCAGGTACTCGCTCTCTCCGCGCGCACCGCGCACGTGCTCCGCCGCAAACTTCGCCCAATCGCCGAGCGACGCGTGCACCGTACCCGCTGGCCCGATCGCGGGCGGGTTGTCGGCGCTCGGCCCCGGCGCGATCGGCCCGGGCGCATGCCCCCTCGGCTGGTCGATTTCCGCCGCACTTCCCGGTGGGCCGAAGCCCGCGCTCGCCATGCCGAGCGGTCCGAAGAGCTCGCGTCGCAGGAGTGCCTCCCACTCGCGGCCCGACGCCGCTTCGAGCATGGCACCCGCGATCGTAAAGCCCTGATTCGAATAGCTGTACCGCGTGCCGGGCGACGACTCGGGCGGTGCCGCGAGCAGTTGCCCGACAAACCAGCGGCGCGCCTTCGCGCTGCCGTCTCCGCGTGCCCAGAGTTCGCTCCACAACGGCTGCGGCGGACTCGCGGGCGCCCCACCGCGATGGGCGAGCAAGAGTTCCAGCGTCGAACCACTCCAGCCTTCGGCGAGCTTCGGCTTCCAAGGAGCCAGCGCCTCGCCAATGGGAAGCTCCCAGCGCAGCGTCCCACGCTCGACGAGCCGCGCCGCAACGGTCGCAGTCATGGCTTTGGTGCACGAGCCCAAGTGCCAGCGATCCTCGATCGTGACGGGCACGCCGCTGCCGCGCGCGCGTTCGCCCACGGCCCCGATCGCGACGAGCTGGCCCTTCTCGACGATCGCGCCGGCGAGCGCAGGCAAGCCATGCTGCGTACGCAGAGGCTCCAGCAGTTGGGCGAGCGACGCCGGATCGCTGGGGCGTGACTGCCCGCGCAAGCTCGGAACGAGCGCGAATAGCGCGAGCACTGCGAACAGCTCGCGCGTCATGCTCAACGCGCGACCGCCGCCTGCAGCTCGCTCGCGAACAGCTTGGGATCGAAGCGCGTCGCAAGCTCCTTGTGATAGCCCCGCACCCACCGCTTGCCGTCGATCCGCAGGTACGGCACCCCGCGCTTGCCGGTCTCGCGCTCGAGCTCGTCGGCCGCGCCCTGCACCTTGTCGATGTCGACCTTCTCGTGCGCGATGCCAGCGTCGGCGAGCACGCGATCGAGGCGCTTGCAGTCGGGGCACCACGTGGTGGTGAACACTTCGACTTGATGTCCCGCGAGGAACGCGTAGCTCGGATTCATGGCGTGGTGGTCTGTTCGAAGACGTGCGCGAGCCAGAAGGTCGCGGTGAGGAAGTAGATGAGAATGCCCGTGACGTCGCAGAGTGTCGCGACGAGCGGCGCGGACGCGCTCGCCGGGTCGAGACCGAGGCGCCGCAGGAGCAACGGCAACATCGAGCCGATCAGTGTGCCCCACAAGACGACGCCGACGACGCTGAAGAGAATCGTGACCGCGAGCTGCCACGAGAACAACGCGTACTCCGCCGGATCGCCAGGCCACAAGCCCATCACGCGTGCAAACCCGATCACTCCGAGCACGAGGCCGAGGCACAGGCCTGCCGCGAGCTCGTGGAAGAAGACGCGCTTCCAGTCGGAGAGCTGCACTTCTCCGAGGCTCATGGCGCGAATGACGAGCGTCGAAGCCTGCGAGCCGGAATTGCCGCCGCTCGAGATGATGAGCGGGATGAAGAGCGAGAGCAGCGAAACCGTCTCGATGCGCACTTGGAAGTGCTTCATCACGACGACGGTCAACATCTGCGCGAAGAAGAGGATCGTCAGCCAACCCAGACGCTTGCGGATCATGCCCGCGAGGCCGACCTCGAGGTACGGAGCGTCGAGCGCAGCGGTACCACCGATCTTCTGAATGTCCTCCGTGGCCTCTTCCTGCACGACGTCGACGATGTCGTCGACGGTGACGATGCCCTTCATGCGACCGTTGGAGTCGAGCACGGGGAGCGCGACGAGGTCGTGCTCGGCGAACACGCGACCGACGGTCTCTTGGTCCATCTCCTCGGGTACCGTGATGACGTCGGTCTTCATCACGTCGCGGACGGCGGCGCTGCCGCGCGCGCGGAACAGGTCGCGGAAGCTGACCACGCCGAGCAAGCGCTGCTCGCGGTCGAGCACGTAGCCGTAGTAGATGAGCTCCAAGCGGTCGAAAGCCTGTCGACGCAGGTACAGAATCGCCTCGTCGACCGTCTGATCCGGACGCACGCGCGCGAAGCGCGGGCTCATCAGACCACCGGCGTCGTCTTCCGCGTACGCGAGCAGTGCCGACACCTCGCGCCGCACCGGCTCGTCGAACAAGGCGAGCAGCTCGGAGCGCTTGTGCTCGTCGACCTCTTGCAGCAAGTCCGCGGCGTCGTCGGGCGCGAGCATGCGCACCCAGTGGCGACGCTCCGTCGACGAGAACGTGTCGAGCAGCGCGCGCTGGTCGTTCGTCGCGAGTTGGGTGAAGAACTCCTCCGCATCGAGCACCCCAAGCATGCGGAAGCCCTCGAGTCGCTCCTCGCCATCGAGGATGCGCCACGCGTCGCGCAGGTCGTCGAGGGACAGCCGACCGAGCTCCACCGCCTGCGGCTCGCTCACGCGGCACCTCCAGCCAACCGGGGGCGGCGAAGTCGTGAAGCTTGCGGGATGGGAACACTCATGGATTCCGCGCGCAGCGTAGTCCGCCGCCGCGCGAGCGGCAACGAGCCGAAGCCAAGTGTGAGAGAAGTCTCAGGCGCGCGGCGGCAGGTCCGAGAGGCCGTGCTTGCGCAGGTAGTAGCCCAAGTTGCGCGGGTCGATGCCGAGCAGCCCCGCCGCGTCCTTCTTGCGGCCTTCACACTTGTCGAGCGCCCGCTGCACCAGCTGCTTCTCGAGCGCGTCGAGGTTGTGGCGCAGCTGGAGATCGCCGCCGCCCGTCGCCGCCGCGGGAGCGTCCCCATTCGCCAAGGCCGGTTCGAGCAACGCCCGCATGAGTCGCGCGTCGATCGCACCGCTGCCGCAGACGATCGCCGCACGCTCGAG
>JBIKYW010000430.1:0-3542 GCA_044355055.1 Planctomycetota bacterium
CTGACGCGGTCGGCTTCCGTTCCGCCGAAGAAGCTGGAACGCACGAGCACCGTTCCATCCGCCGAGAGCCTCGAAAAAAAGCCCTCCGAATCGCCCTCGAAGCTGGAGTCGAGCGGCTGCACGAGAGGAAAATCATCGCTGCGCACTTCGCCGACGCAGAGCACCGTTCCGCTCGCTTCCACCTCAAGGTCGAGCACGCTCTCTTCGCCGCTTCCACCGAGCAAGGTCGAGAAAAGGAGCTGCGCGCCCGACGCGTCGAAGCGCGCGACCCACGCGTCCGACGGCGCGGTGAACGTGCGATCGAACGCGCCCGTCGTCGTAGGAAAGAGCGCGGAGTACGCCGTGCCCGTCACCACCGGCGCTCCGCTCGCGTCGAGCGAGAGCCGCTCGGCGAGCTCGTCGCCCGATCCACCGAGGTAGCTGCACCACTGCGTCTGCGTGCCGTCTGCCGAGAGGCGTGCGACGAACGCATCGCCGAAGAAGGGCCCTCCGTTGTAGCTCGTATCGAAGGCGCCGCCGCCCGCGGGCAAGCCGCCGCGCGTCGTGCCACACAGGACGACCTCGCCGTTCGCTGTTAGCTGGAGCTCGCCGAAACGATCCACTCCGGAACCGCCGAAGTAGGTCGACCACTCGAGCTGCGAACCGTCGCTCGCGAGCTTCGCCACGAACGCATCTTGGCTCCCTGAGAGCGTCGGCTTCAGCACACCGAGCGTCGTCGGAAAGTCCGCCGAGGCACTCGTGCCCCCGACGAGCACGGCGCCCGTGGGAGTGACGCACACGCTGCGCACCGCCTCGTCGCCGCTCCCGCCGATCAGCGTCGACCACACGAGCGTGGTGCCGTCGGCCGAGAGGCACGAAACGAAGCCCTCGGTACCCCCGCTGTAGAAGGGGTCAAAGGCGCCGAGCGTCGTCGGAAAATCGAGCGAGAACGTCGTGCCCGCTGCGATCGTCGCGCCCTGCGAGCCGATCGCGACCGCGCGCACCTCCTGCTCGTACTCGCCGGTCAGATAGGTCGAGAAACGCAGCATCGGGTCGATGCGCGCGCACTCTCCCGCGAACGGCAGCGCGAAGCCAAAACGATCCTCGCCGCGCAGCTCGAAGCGACAGGGCAAGCTACGCCCACTGTCCAGCGACCACGCCAACGGCGCGGACTGCACGAGCGCGCCCGCCGCCGTCTCGATCACGAGCTCACCTTCCGGTCCAATCCACAGCGCCTCGTGTCCGCGAACCTGCGCCTCGAAGAGCTCCGGCCGTGCGCCGTGCGCGATCTCGAGGTCGTACTCCAGTCCGCCCCCGCCCTCGCGCAACACCAAATCGACTCCGGGCGCGACGCTGCTCCAGCGGGCGCGCGCGAACACGCTCTCTCCGCTCCAACGCTCGCGGCCGCGCAGACGCGTCAACGTGCGACACGTCTCGCCTTCGAGCCGCGGCCATTCCCCACCGAAGTCCAGCGAGAGCGCGGCACCGTGGCGCGCATCGCCGAGCAACGCGATCCCGAGCCCGCCCTCGCGCACACAGGCGACGACCGAACCCGCACGCGCGATCCAAGTGCCTTCGGGCGCGCGACCCAGCGCGGGCTCGAAGACGATGCCCTGCGACAGCGCCGCACCGAGGAACCACGTGCCCAACCACATGACCTCCAGTCTAGGTCGGCACGCCCGATTTGCAGTGGACTGCGTCCTCGCCATCGCCGCGCGTGTGGAAACGCACCGCGTGGATCTGCAAGATCCAACCATGCGCGTGCCCCTGCTGTTCCTGCTCCTCGCCAGTTCCTGCTCGCTGGCCCCGAAGAAGCGCGTCCTAGAGAGCCCCTCCGCGCCCGCGGCCATCGGCCCGTATTCGCAAGGAATCGGCGTGGGGCCCCTGGTCGCGCTCGCCGGGCAGATCGGCCTCGACCCCGCGAGCGGCCAGCTCGTCTCCGGCGGCGTTGCGGCCGAGACGCGCCGCGCGCTAGCGAACCTCGAAGCAGTGCTCGTGAGCGATGGGCTGAAGCTCTCCGATGTCGTCTCGACCACCGTCTACCTCGTCGACATGGGAGAGTTCGCGACGATGAACGCAGCCTATGCCGAGTCTTTCGCGGAGCGCGCGCCCGCCCGCGCGACCGTCGGTGTCGCGGCGCTCCCGAAGGGCGCGCGCGTCGAGATCTCCGCATGGGCGGTGCGCTCGCGGTGAAGCTCGCTCTGGACTATTGGCCGGGCGCGACCCACGAGCCTGGCGCGGGACGATACGTGCGCGAGTTCGCGCGCGCGCTGCTCGCGCTCGAGGATCGACCGGACACGACGCTCGTCGAGTGGGGCCGTGGAATGCGCGTCGCTGGCGCGCTCGACAGTGCTTCGATGCCGGATCGCGCGCGCCATCGCCGTGTCGCGCTGCCACGAAGTTGGCTGCCGCGAGCGAGCCGCTTCGGCTGGGGAATCGATCGCTGGGCCAACTCACCGGACCTCGTCCATGCCGTGCTGCTCCCAACGACATATCCCAAGCCACGCCGAGCGCAGCTTTCGCTCGCGGTGTCCGCGCCGCCGAGCTCACCCGCACAGCTCGAGCCTGCGGATCTCCTCGTGTGCTTCAGCGAGCACGCGCGACGCGAGCTCGCACGCAGCGGCTTCGACCCCGCGCGGATCTTGCAAGTCCCCGTCGGCAGCGAGCACTTCTTCGCGGCTAGCCGCGAGCGCGGTCCGCTCCCGCGCATCCTCGCCCTCGGACGTATCGACGAGTCGCGCTCGCCTCTCGCACTCCTCGCAGCGTGCGAACGTCTGCACGACGCGGGTACACCCATCGAACTCACGTTCCTCGGCCGTATCGGCGACGCCTACGACGAGCTGCGTGCCCGCGCGACGCGCAGCCGCATCTCCTCGCGCGTGCGCTTCGACTCGCGCCCCGACGATGCGAAGGTGCGCGGAGCCCTCGCCTCGCACGATGTCCTCGTCCAGCTTGCGCGCGACGATTGGACCCCGGTCACACCGCTCGAAGCCCTCGCCTGCGGTTTGGAGCTCGTCGCCTCGCGCCTCCCGGCCTACGTGGAAGCGCTCGGCGAGCATGCGACTTGGGTCGCACCCGCTCCGGAAGCGCCGGAGCTCGCCGACGCGCTCGTGCGAGCGCTCGCGTGCTGCCACGCCCCCGAACGACGCAGCTCGGCCGCCGCCCTCGCAGCTCGTTTCACTTGGCAGCGCAACGCAGCATTGACGCTCGCGGGCTGGCGCTCCATCCTCGGCCTTCGATGAGCTCCCCTGCGTTCCACCTCGCCTTCCCCGTCACCGACATCGCGGCCACGCGCCACTTCTTCGTCGACGTCCTCGGCTGCAAGGTAGGCCGCAGCGCCCCGCGCTGGATCGACTTCGACTTCTACGGACATCAGATCTCCGCGCACCTGATCGACAGCACACTCGCGGCCGCCGAGACCAACCCCGTCGACGGCGACAACGTCCCGGTGCGCCACTTCGGCCTCATCCTCGAGTGGGCCGCATGGCATGCGCTCGCCGAGCGTCTGCGCGCGCGCGGAACGCAGTTCCTGATCGAGCCCCACATCCGCTTCAAGGGCGAAG
>JBIKYW010000431.1:0-3535 GCA_044355055.1 Planctomycetota bacterium
GCCGATCGACGCCCGTCGCGAAGTTCTGCCGCGGCTCCACTGCGCATCGACAGCGGCGCGCCCTGCAAGAGGCTTCCGCTCACCGAGGTACTTCCAGCTTAGTTGGCGCTGCCGTGCGGAACAATCGGCAGGGCCCGCCATGCGACCTGCTGCCAGACCACGTCTCCGTTGCTCCGCGCTCGCGCGAGGTTCTCGTCGTAATGCACGCGGGCGTTGCTGTCGAGGTCGATGCTGCGGGCCATCATCGCGCCGAAGAGCTCGAGATTGCTGTCGACCTCGATGTGGGCATTGGGAGCGTAGATCGTTCCGAAGATCTTCGTGTTGGAGTCGAAGTCGATCACGTCGAGCTCGACCGTGACATCGGGATCGATCACGTTGTCGCTTTCCAAGTTGAGCTGCAGCTTGTCCGGATCGTAGTCGAGGGCAAACATCTGCGCGTTCGAGCTCAGCACGAAGTCGTCGTAAACGTAGATCTTGACCGGTCCGTTCGTGGCGTTGACGCGGAACTGCGTGTTCTGCCGCATCAGGAAGTTGGTGGTGACGATCGTCGCAGGGCCGGTGACGTTGAGGATGGCGCCGGCCTTCATGTTCAGCGTGTTGTAGCGGTAGTTGCCGGACGCGAGGTTGACCGTGCCGTTGATCGTGCGATCGCCGCTGGAAGCGAGCGTGGGGATCGAGAGCGGAGGAAGTGTGATGTCCTCAGGAGCCGGGGTCGTCGAGCCCGTCACCACCGCGTTTCCCAGCACGGTGGTAGTTCCCTCAGGGCCGCACTGGGCTCCGCCCCACACTTTGGAGTTCTGATCGAGGGTGACGTCTCCGTTCGAGCCGACGTTGCCCTTGTCGTTCGCGTAGAGGTTCGAGCCGGAGCCATTCACGGCCTGCGACGTCCACGTGCCGAGCGTGGAATTGAAGCTGTCGACGCGCGCGTTGCTGTCCATGTGCAGCGCATCCTTGCCGAAGGCGGCGAAGCGCCAGAGGCTGTCGGGTACGGCGTTGAGCGTGACTTGGACGCGCGCGGTCGTGCGGTCCTGCGTCGCCGTCGCCGTGAGCGTGCGCACGTCGCCTGCCGCGTTCGCAGCCGAGTCCACCCAGTAGCCGGCGGAGTCGAGTGCCGCAGGAGCTTGCGCGGACCCGATCGCGCCGGTTCCGCCAGCCTGCAGCAGCGCGACGGCCCGGCTCGCTGCGGCTTCTGCCGCGTACTGGGCACGCAGACGCTCGCTCGCATCGCGCTGCTCGCTCTGGGCGCTCTCCGCCATGTCGAGCATCACGACCGACAACGTCGAAACCGCGACCACACAGACGAGCGTCATGACGATCGCACTGCCGCGACGCGCGCAAGACTTCTTTGAGATGGACTTCATGCTCAGTTCCTCAGCGTGATCGACGTCACGACACTTGCGAAGGTGCTCGTTCCCCCCTCGCCGGGTTCTTCGACGGTGATGCGAACGGTCAGCATCGTTCCGATCCGCTGGATCGAGAATCCGGCCTCGTCGATCAGGCCGTTGCCGTTGTCGTCGCTGCCGTTGGGCAGCTCACCCTCCGCACGCTCGCTGACCTGCGTGCACAGGAGAAAACTCGACTGCCCCACAGAGCCCACGTCGCGTGTGAGCGTGAGCACACACTCGTCCACGAGTCCGTCGGAGTCGTTGTCACGGTTGTCGGCGGGATCCTCGGGCGCGGGCGTGAGCGCAATTCGTACGGGATTTCCCCATACCGGCGCGGCGCCAGAGACCCCGACGAGAGGCTCGAAGGTCACCGTCTGGGTGGAAGTGGTTCCATTGGGATTGAGCGTGGGAGTGAGCGCGTCGATTCCGGCTCCACGGAGCTCGGCGACCACGCGCCCGAGGGCCCGCTGGGCTCGCGCTTCGGCTCGCGCGTGAAGATGCCCCTCCGCCATCGCGCTTTTTCCGCGTTGAACGACCATGAGCGCGGCGCCCATCACGGAGGCGAGGAGCGCCGCCGTGAGCACGACTTCGAGGAGCGTGAAGCCGCTGCGCGATCGGCGCTTCATGAGCCCACTCCGAGGACCGTCGCCAAACGGACTTCTCCGCGCCCCGCCATGCTGACCCAGCGCACACGCACGAGCACGGGGAGGATCTTGTAGTTCGAGGCGTGGTCGAGCGCGTCGATCGTGCCGTTGTCCAAGTCGAGGTCGAGCGGCGTTCCAAGCTCCGGCAGCGCAAGATCCTCGCGCAGGACGCCGGGCTGGCTCGCCACGGTCGGAAACAGAACCTCGCCGGGTACCGAGTTGGACCCGAATGCGCCCGCGAGACCTTGCACCGTGAAGTTCGCACCCGGCGCGGTCCCCGGCCCGCCGAGGTCATCCCCGCGGTGCCCGTTGTACTGGCGGAAGACGTTGGCGAAACCCACGGTCTTCATCAGCTCGACTTGACGACGAGCGGCCTCCATGGCGAGCCCTTGTTCGTGGCTCATGCGCTGGGCACGCATCGCGGTGACGAGGGCCTGCGTAAAACCGAGGAGGCCGACGGCGAGGGTCGCGATCGCGACCATGAGCTCGAGCATCGAGAACCCCGCCTGTGCGGGGCTCCGATGGCCTCTCGGCCTCGTGAGCGGCATACCGATTCCCCTCGGGCCTTCTGCCCGCAACCAAGTCCTTCTTCGTTCCCCGCCGGGCCCTCTTTGCCCGGGCGAGCCGTTCGCGGCCCGCGCAGGAAAGATCGACCCGCTCTCGTCGCGAACCGCAGGGGCGCGGTGCTTTTCAGAGGCGAAGCAAGCTGGCGTGCGCGATCGGCGGAAAACTCTTCCCTGCGCGGTTGATCGCGTCGGCGCCATTGCCAAGATCAGTGGGCATGAGCTCTCCGCAGCGCATCCCTGTCGCAGTCCTCGGGGCCACTGGCGTCGTAGGCCAGCGCTTTGTCGCGCGGCTCGCGGAGCACCCTTGGTTCGAGGTGGCAGAGCTCTCCGCGAGTGAGCGCTCCGCTGGTCGCCGCTACGAAGATGCGTGCGCGTGGCGCCTCGCTCACAACCCGGCGTACGGCGGGCTCGGATCCCGCGAAGTCACGCCTTGCAGTGCGGACGCCATCCGCTCCAAGGTCGTGTTCTCGGCGCTCGACGCCGTGGTGGCCGCCGAGGTCGAGCCGCGGCTCGCCGAGCGTGGTGCTCTCGTCTTTTCGAATGCGAGCGCGTTTCGCATGGACGAGGACGTCCCGCTCCTCGTGCCCGAGGTGAACCCCGAGCACGCGGCGCTGATCGAGACGCAACGCGCGCGGCGCGGTTGGAGCGGAGGGATCGTCTGCAACCCGAACTGCACGACAGCCGTGCTCTCCATGGCGTTGGCCCCGCTCCATGAGCGGTTTGAGATCTCTCGTGTGATCGTGGCGACCCTGCAGGCCGTGTCAGGTGCGGGCTACCCCGGGGTCCCCAGCCTCGATGCACTCGGCAACGTGCTTCCGTTCATCCGCGGCGAAGAAGACAAGGTCGAGAACGAGCTCGCCAAGCTCCTCGGAACATGGACTGGGACCGCGGTCCGACCTGCGCCCCTTCGCGCATCGGCGATGTGCCATCGTGTTCCGGT